>JAUVQP010000011.1 GCA_030598075.1 Miltoncostaeaceae bacterium
AGGTGTGGATCAACCTGTTCCCGCAGATGCCGGTCACCAAGAAGCCGGCCGAGACGCGCATGGGCTCGGGCAAGGGCGCGCCTGAGACCTGGGTCGCGGTCGTCAAGCCGGGCATGGTCATGTTCGAGCTCGCCGGTGTGTCCGAAGGGCTCGCGCACGACGCCATGCGGCTGGCGGCGAGCAAGCTGCCGGTCAAGTGCAAAGTCGTGAGTCGGGACGAGGTCTAGTGCCCGAGAGGCCAGGCGAGATGCGAGAGCTCACCGACGAGGAGCTTGCCCTGCAGTTGAGCGGCGCGCGGGAGGCCTACCTCAACCTTCGCTTCCAGCACGCACAGGGCTCGTTGGAGCGCACGGGCGAACTCGGCGGGCGCCGCCGCGAGATCGCCCGGCTGCTCACCGTGGCCCGCGAGCGACAGGGTCAGAGCATGTCCGGAACGGAGCAGTGATGGCAGGCCAAACCGACCCACGCGAGGCGATCGAGCGGCGGAAGACCCGCCAGGGCCACGTCACGAGCGATGCGCGCGACAAGACCATCACCGTGGAGCTTCAGTCCGCGCGCGCTCATCCCGTCTACGGCAAGATCGTTCGGCGCTCGTCGAAGCTTCACGCCCACGATGAGACGAACGACGCCAAGCGCGGCGATCTGGTCCGCGTGGTCGAGTGTCGCCCGCTCTCGCGCCAGAAGCGGTGGCGGCTGGTCGAGATTCTCGAGCGCGCGCGCTGAGGGGGCGGACGGCATGGTTCAGGTCGAGAGCCGCCTGCGCGTGGCGGACAACACGGGAGCCCGAGAACTGCTCTGCATACGCATCCTCGGTGGATCGCGCCGCCGCTACGCGCGCGTGGGCGACGTCATCGTCGGCACCGTCAAGCAGGCGATCCCGAACGGCACCGTCAAGAAGGGCGACGTGGTTCGTGCGGTCGTCGTGCGCACGCGCAAGTCGTTCGGCCGCGACGACGGCACAACGATCGCTTTCGACGAGAATGCGGCGGTCATCATCGACCAGGCTCAGAACCCTCGCGGAACGCGCATCTTCGGCCCCGTGGCCCGCGAGCTCCGGGAGCGCAATTTCGTGAAGATCATCTCCCTCGCCCCCGAGGTCCTCTGAGTGCCCGCCCGCATCCGCAAAGGCGACCGGGTCATGGCCATCTCCGGCAAGGACAAGGGCAAGACCGGCCAGGTTCTCGAGGTCCGGCCGCGCGAGAACCGCGTCGTCGTCGACGGCATCAACATCCAGAAGCGCCACACGCGCCCGCGCCCGCCCGACGACCCGGGCGGCGTCATCGAGGTCGCTGGACCCATTCATATGTCCAACGTCGCGCTCCTCGACCCGGTGGACCAGCAGCCGGCGCGCATGCGCATCGAGGTCATCGCCGGGAAGCCGACGCGGGTGTCGGTGCGGAGCGGCGAGCCGTTCGATTCATGAGCGACGATCAGGTCACGACCGAGGACGCCGTGTCCGGCACCGCTGCCAGCGAGGAGCGTCCGCCTCCGCGGCTCCGCCTCCGCTACGAGGAGGACATTCGCCCCAAGCTCCAGGCTGAGTTCGGGTACTCCTCGCCCATGGAACACCCCAAGCTCGAGAAGATCACCCTCAACATGGGGCTCGGCGAAGCCAAGCAGAACCACAAGGTCCTCGACGAGGCCATGGACCAGCTCGCGGTCATCGCGGGACAGCGTCCGCAGATTCGCCGGGCGCGCACCTCCATCGCCCAGTTCAAGCTGCGCGAGGGTATGGCCGTCGGTGCGCGAGTCACGTTGCGCGGGTCCCGCATGTGGGAGTTCCTCGACCGCCTCATGGCGGTCGCTCTGCCCCGCATCCGTGACTTCCGGGGCATCAATCCCGACAGCTTCGACGGTCGGGGCAACTACAACTTGGGCGTGCGCGAGCAGTCCATCTTCCCCGAGATCGACTACGACGCCGTCGACCAGGTGCGGGGGCTCAACGTCAGCATCACCACGACCGCGAGGAACGACGAGGAGGGGCGGGCGCTGCTTCGGCACCTGGGCATGCCCTTCTCCGCGCAGGGGTATACCGCCGAGGAGCGCGCGGCGCGACGGCGGCGCAAGATGCGCGGCCGCGACCAAGCCAAGAGGTAGGAGACGAGGGCGTGGCGAAGACCAGCCTCAAGATCAAGGCGGCGCGTCCGCCGAAGTACCCGACTCGTGCGTACAGCCGATGCTGGAAGTGCGGCCGCTCCCGCGCCGTCTTCCGGAAGTTCGGCGTGTGTCGCATCTGCCTGCGCGAGCTGGCGCACCAGGGGTCGATCCCGGGCATGACGAAGAGCAGCTGGTAGCCGATGCTCACCGACACCGTCGCCGACATGCTGACGCGCGTGCGCAACGCCAACATGGCCCTGCACGACACCGTCGAGATGCCGAGCAGCAAGCTGCGCGCGCACATCGCGCGGGTGCTCGAGGCCGAGGGCTACATCTCGGGCTACGAGGTGCGCGAGGAGAAGGTGGGCGCTACGCTCATCATCGATCTCAAGTACGACAGCCAGCGCAAGCGGGTCATCTCGGGGCTTCGACGCATCAGCAAGCCAGGCCGGCGCGTGTACGCGGACCGCACGAGCATCCCACGCATCCTCGGCGGCATGGGCATCGCCATCATGTCCACGTCGAGCGGCATCATCACCGGGCACGAGGCCAAGCAGCGCGGAATCGGCGGAGAGGTGCTGTGCGCGGTCTGGTAGCGGCGGAGCACTCGACGGAGGCCGGCCGATGAGCCGCATCGGGCGTGCGCCGATTCCCATCCCCGATGGCGTCACCGTCGATCTCGACGGGCAGCACGTCGCGGTAAAGGGCCCCAAGGGCGAGCTGCGGCACACCGTGGCCGAGCCGATCACGGTGGTCGAGGAGCACGGCGTGCTGCGCGTCACGCGGCCCACCGATCGCGGGCCCCACCGGGCGCTGCACGGGTTGTCGCGGAGCCTGCTCGCGAACATGGTTACGGGGGTCACCGACGGGTTCCGTCGCGTGCTCGAGATCGAGGGCGTCGGCTATCGCGCTCAGCTCAAAGGGAAGTCCGTCGAGCTGGCGCTCGGCTTCTCGCACGCGGTGACCGTCGATCCGCCCGAGGGGATCACCTTCGAGGTCCCCGAGACGAGCAGGATCATTGTCTCGGGCGCGGACAAGCAGGCCGTCGGTCAGACGGCCGCCGAGATCCGCGATCTCCGACCGCCGGAGCCCTACAAGGGCAAGGGCATCCGCTACGCGGGCGAGCGGGTGCGTCGGAAGGTGGGCAAGAGGGCATGAGCATGAGCCGAGGCAAGAGCGATGGGCGCGCCCGCCGTCACCGGCGCGTGCGGGGCAGGGTGCACGGGTCGGCGCAGCGACCTCGGCTGTCGGTCTTCCGGTCGAACCGGCGCATCTACGCCCAGCTCATCGACGACGACCGCGGTCACACCTTGGCCGCCGCCAACTCGGACGAGGCGGATCTGCGCGCCCTCAGCAAGGGCGCGGCGGCATCGCGGGTCGGTTCACTCGTCGCGGAGCGCGCGGTCGACAAGGGGGTGACCGGCGTGGTCTTCGACCGCGGCGGCTACCGGTACCACGGGCTCGTGCGCGCACTTGCCGAAGCTGCCCGAGAGGGTGGGCTCGCCTTCTAGGCGGGGCCCTCGATCACCGGAAGGAATCAGGTTGGCTGACCACAGACGACGCAAGATCACCGCCGACGGCATCGAGCTCAACGAGCGGGTGGTCGAGGTGAACCGGGTCGCCAAGGTCGTCAAGGGCGGCCGGCGGTTCTCGTTCTCGGCTCTGGTCGTGGTCGGCAACGAGGTCGACACGGTCGGCATCGGCTACGGCAAGGCGAAGGAAGTGCCTCTCGCCATCCAGAAGGCCGTGGACGACGCGCGCAAGAATCTGTTCAAGGTCCCGAAGTACCGAACGACGATCACCCATAAGGTCATCGGTGTTGCCGGGGCGGGGCGGGTGCTCCTGAAGCCCGCTTCGGAGGGCACCGGGGTCATCGCCGGAGGCGGCGTGCGCGCGGTGCTCGAGCTGGCCGGGATTCGCGACATCCTCAGCAAGTCACTCGGCACGTCCAACCCGATCAACATGTTGGCGGCCACCGAGCAGGGGCTGCGCTCGCTGCGCACCCCCGAGCAGGTCGCCGAGATTCGCGGGAAGACCGTGGCGGAGGTTCTACACGGGCCGGCGCTCACGGGACCGGCCGCCGGCAATGGTGGCGGCTCCGGCGGTGAGGGCGAGTGAGGCTTCGCATTACCCAGACGAGGTCCCGCATCGGCACCCAGGCGCGTCACCGGGGAACCCTTCGCGCGCTCGGTCTGCGCCGCATCGGGCAAAGTACGGTGCGTGATGACTCACCGGAGCTTCGCGGCATGATTCGACTCGTCAGCGATCTCGTGCGCGTCGAGGAGCAGGCCGATGGCTGAGCGGCCCGAGAGCGGCACGATCAGCCCGGAGGACGTGCGCCTCGACAAGCTCTCCCCGCCCCTCGGCTCCAAGCGCCGCCGCATGCGCGTCGGCCGGGGAATCGGCTCCGGCAAGGGGAAGACCTGCGGTCGCGGAACGAAGGGCCTCGGTGCCCGATCCGGCGGCGGCGTGCGCCCCGGTTTTCGCGGCGGCCAGATGCCGATCTACATGCAGCAGGGAAAGCTGCGGGGCTCCAACAAGAAGATGTCAATGCCCATGGGTCCCTTCCGCACCCACACGCTGCCGGTCAACGTCGGCCGGCTCGGCGACTTTCCGGCCGGCTCGGTCGTGGACGTTGCGGCCCTCGCGGAGCGCGGCTTGGTCAAGAACAACGCCGTTCGCGGTTGGCCCGTCAAGATCTTGGGCGACGGCGAGATCGAGGTCGCGCTCACCGTGCGGGCGCACGCCTTCTCGCGCTCGGCGATCGAGAAGATTGAGGCCGCTGGAGGCCGCGCTGAGGTGATCGAGGCGAGATCCGAGCAGGGCGCGGACGAGCAGTCCGCCTGATCTGGCGCACGGCGGGCGCTGAGGAGATCCCATGCTGAAGACGATGCTCAGCGTCCTCGGGTCGGAGGACTTGAGGAAGAAGCTCCTCTTCACCGCCTTCATCCTGCTCATCTTCCGCTTCGGGTCGTTTGTGCCCGTGCCGGGCGTCGATCTGGAGTCCCTCCAGAGCGCCATCGACCAGAGGGGCAGCCGCCTGCTCGACTTCCTCAACCTGTTCGCCGGCGGCGCGCTGACGCGGTTCGCGGTGTTCGCGCTGGGGATCATGCCCTACATCACCGCGAGCATCATTCTGCAGCTCATGACGGTGGTCATCCCCTCGATCGAGAAGCTTCAGAAAGAGGGCGAGAGCGGCCAGCAGAAGATCACGCAGTACACGCGCTACTCGACCGTCGGCCTTGCCTTCGTGCAGTCATTCGCCTACGTCTTCTACTTCCGTTCGCAGGATGCGTTGCCCGACCTCTCGCTCTCGAGCTTCTACCTCATCGCCATCACTCTCACGGCGGGCACCACGCTGGTCATGTGGCTCGGCGAACTCATCACCCAGCGCGGGGTCGGCAACGGCATCTCGCTGCTGATCTTCGCGAGCATCGTCGCCAGCGTGCCGGCGGCCATCACGGGCTGGTGGCATCTACAGCCCGTGTCGCAGGTGATCGTCGCGGTCATCGCGCTGGCGGTGGTTGTGGGAGTCGTCTTCGTCAACGAGGGGCAGCGGCGCATCCCCATCCAGTACGCGAAACGCGTCGTGGGGCGCCGCATGACGTCCGGCGGCACCACGTACATGCCGCTCCGGGTCAACATGGCCGGCGTCATCCCGGTCATCTTCGCGAGTGCGGTCGTCATCATCCCGGCTACCTTCGCCGAGTTCGGCGGGCGCGGATCCCTCTTCCAGGACATCTCCGATTTCCTGGCGCCGGGCTCCTGGTACTACATCGTGTTCGAGGCGACGCTCATCATTCTCTTCACGTACTTCTACACCGCGGTCGTGTTCAACCCGGTCGACCAGGCCGACAACCTCAAGAAGCACGGCGGATACATTCCCGGCGTGCGGCCGGGCAGACCCACGGCCGTCTATCTCGACCGCGTCATCACCCGGCTCACGCTTCCCGGCGCGATCTACCTGGCTGCCATCGCAGAGATGCCGAACATCACGTTTCAGTACCTCCCGGAGACCAACGTCTTCTTCTTCGCCCTGGGTGGCACCTCAATTCTGATCATCGTCGGCGTCGCCCTCGACACCATCAGGCAGATGGAGGCCCAGCTGATGATGCGCAGCTACGAAGGGTTCCTCAAATAGCGCGTCTCGTCTTCCTCGGGGCGCCGGGTGCCGGCAAGGGCACTCAGGCCGAGCGACTGTGCGACGAGTTGGGGTTGGTCCACCTCGCCACGGGCGACCTCCTGCGCGCGGCCGCGTCGGACGAGACCGAGCTCGGCCGCGAGGCCAAGCGCCACATGGACGCCGGCGAGCTTGTGCCCGACCATGTGGTCATCGGGATGATCGACCGGCGCCTGAGCGAGGGGGCGTCGGATGCCTTCCTGCTCGACGGGTTCCCGCGCTCGGTTCCCCAGGCAGAGGCGCTCGACCAGATGCTCGACCGTTTGGCGGCTCCGCTCGACGTGGTCATCGCCATCGAGGTCGGGCGCGACGAACTCATCGCCCGCCTGCTCGGCCGAGGACGCTCCGACGACACCCCTGAGACGGTCGAGAACCGGCTCCGCGTCTATGTGGATCAGACCGAGCCGCTCTTCGACTACTACCGCGAGCGGAGCCTCCTCCGGGCGGTCGACGGCGAGCGTGGCATCGATGAGGTCTATGGGTCGGTCAGGGCAGCGGTCCCGCACGCGTAGAGACCCCGGCCGCCGCTCGGGGCTGGAGCCGGTCAAGAAGACCTCCGGGGAGATCGACGCCATGGCCGCCGCCGGAGCGCTGCTGGTGGCGTGCCACGACGTGCTGGCGGCCGAGGTCGCCGCGGGCCTGACGACCGCCGCCCTCGACGAGGTCGCCGAGCAGTTTCTTCGCGATCGTGGCGGCGTGCCCGCCTTCAAGGGCTACCACGGCTACCCGGCCACCATCACGACCTCGATCAACGAGCAGGTGGTCCACGCGATCCCCGGCCACGTCGCGATGGCGGAGGGCGACATCGTGTCCATCGACGCCGGGGTGGTCCTGGACGGCTGGGTGGCCGACATGGCACGCACGCACGGCATCGCCCCGGTCAGCCCGCTGGCCCGGCGGCTCATGGATGCGACCGAGTCCGCCCTCTACCGCGGCATCGACGCGTGCCAAGCCGGTGGAAGGGTCGGCGACATCGGCTGCGCCGTCCAGACCGAGGTCGAGGCGGCGGGGTTCTCGGTGGTCCGGAGCCTCGTCGGCCACGGCGTCGGGCGCTCGATGCACGAGCAGCCGCAGGTCCCGAACTTCGGCTCAGCCGGTTCCGGGCCCCGGCTCGAGCCCGGGGTTGTGATCGCCATCGAGCCCATGGTCAACGCGGGCGCCCCGGATGTCATGGTCGGCGACGACGGCTGGACCGTCGCCAGCAGCGACGGGACCCTGTCGGCGCACTTCGAACACACGGTGGCGGTCACCGCTGACGGTCCGCGCATCCTGACCACGGCCAAGTCCACCGAACCGGTCTCCTAGGCCCGGAACGACCGGTCGGTTGCGGCTGTCGCCGTAACGCGTCGGTCGCCGCGTCCGGCACGGCCGATTCCGCCGGGGGAAGCGCGAGCGCGGCTACGAGGGCGGTGAGTGTGGCCACTGCCCTGACCTCTGCTGCCATCGTGCCCCGCGGTCCACACCGCCTCGACGCCGAGCCCCGCTCATTGTCCGCTCACTGCGCACGGCCATCGAGGGGAGCCGGCGCTTCGCCGGCCCGCGGGCTGCTATGCTTCCCGGTCGCGCGGTCTGACCGCGAGAGTCCTTGTGTCCCATATGCGGGGCGTCGTCCGTGGGGGTTGTGTGAAGGTCCGAGCATCGGTCAAGCCGATCTGCGACAAGTGCCGCGTCATCAAGCGACGGGGCAAGCTTCTTGTGATCTGCGTCAACCCCCGCCACAAGCAGGTCCAAGGCTAAGTGCCCCGCTCCGAGAATTCTCGCACGCGCGATCATCACGTCGCCCCCGGAACGGAGCGCTAGTGGCTCGCATCGCCGGCGTCAACGTCCCACGCGAGAAGCGCATCGAGGTCGGGCTGACGTACATCTTCGGCATCGGTGGCACCACCGCGAACAGGGTGCTTCAGCAGGCCGACATCGACCGCGATACGTACGTTCGCGATCTCACCGAGGAAGAGGTGGGGCGTCTCCGCGACATCATCGAGAAGACGCTCGTCGTCGAGGGCGACCTGCGCCGCTCGCGCGCGAACCACATCAAGCGCCTCATGGACATCGGGTGCTACCGGGGCCTTCGACACCGGCGCGGCCTTCCCGTGCGCGGCCAGCGCACGAAGACGAACGCCCGCACGCGCAAGGGCCCCCGGCGCACCGTCGGCAAGCAGCGCAAAGCCGCCTAGAAAACGGAAGGCGAGGGAGCCGAGTGGCACGACAGACACGCGGGCGGACGCGACGGCGCGCCCGGAAGAACATCCCGGCGGGGCACGCGCACATCAAGACCTCCTTCAACAACACCATCGTCACGCTGACCGACAAGCAGGGCAACGTGATCGCGTGGGAGACCGCCGGCTCGGCCGGCTTCAAGGGGTCGCGGAAGAGCACGCCGTTCGCCGCGCAGGTCACCGCTGACTCCGCAGCCCGCAAGGGCATGGAGCACGGCCTTCAGAAGGTCGACGTCTACGTGAAGGGCCCGGGATCGGGGCGGGAGACCGCCATCCGGTCGCTCCAGGCCGCCGGTCTCGAGGTCACCTCGGTCACCGACGTGAACCCTGTGCCCCACAACGGCTGCCGCCCCCGCAAGCGGCGCCGCGTCTAGGCCCGGGGCGAGCAGGAGATGGCCCGATACACCGGACCCCAGGTCAGGCTCAGTCGCCGCGAGGGCGTGGCTCTCACGGACAAGTGCCAGAAGTACCTCGACCGCCGCAGCTACCCTCCCGGCGATCACGGTCGCCGGCGCATTCGTCAGAGCGAGTACCTGATGCAGCTTCGCGAGAAGCAGAAGACGCGCCGTTTCTACGGTGTGCTCGAGAAGCAATTCCGGCGCTACTACGACCGCGCCAGCGGCCAGCCCGGCATCACCGGCGAGAACCTGCTGCGCCTGCTGGAGATGCGCCTCGACAACGTCGTCTTCCGCTTGGGCTTCGCGGCCACGCGCCGCCAGGCACGCCAACTCGTCAACCACGGTCACTTCCAGGTCAACGGCAAGCGGGTCGACATCCCGAGCTATCAGGTTCGCCCTGACGACGTCGTCACCGTCAAGCCGAACTCGAACGCGCAGGGCGTCATTCGCTCGGCCACCGAGCTCGTCGCGGTGGTCTCGCCCTGGCTTCAGGCCGACCATGACGCGCTGAACGGCAAGGTGTTGAAGGCCCCGGAGCGCGAGGACATCGACACGCCGGTCCACGAGCAGCTCATCGTGGAGCTCTACTCCAAGTAGTCCCGTACCGCCCGGCCACAGGCGATGGCTCCGTTGCCGTGACGCGCGGCGGCGGGGCCGATGCGGTGGTCGGTGACGCGTTCACCCACAGTCCGGCCCCCGCGCCGGAGAAGGACGGAATCGTTGCTCGACATTCAATCGCCCCGCATGACGTACGAGCCCATCTCCGAGACGCTCGGCACCTTCGAGGTCGAGCCGCTCGACCGCGGTTTCGGGCACACCTTCGGAAACAGCCTGCGCAGGGTGCTGCTCAGCTCACTCCCGGGAGCGGCCGTGACGTCGGTGCGCATCGAGGGTGTGCAGCACGAGTTCAGCACCATCGTTGGCGTTCGCGAGGACGTCACCGATATCATCCTCAACCTGCGCGGCTTGGTCTGTCGCCTCCATGGCGAGATCGGCGAGATCGAGGTCGAGCTGTCGAAGGTCGGTCCGGGGCAGGTGACGGCCACCGACATCTCTGCGCCCGGCGATCTCGAGATCCTCAACCCTGAGCTTCCTATCGCGAACCTCCTTCCGGGATCTCGACTCGACATGATCCTCACGATCCGTCGCGACAGCGGCTACGTTCAGGCCGAGGGGAATAAGAGCGCCACCGCCGCCATCGGCGAGATTCCCGTCGACGCGAACTTCGCGCCGATCAGGCGGGTCCGCTACGAGGTCACCTCAGCGCGCGTGGGTCAGCGCACCGACTACGACAAGCTGCGGCTCGAGGTCGAGACCGATGGCAGCATCGACCCCCGCGGGGCGCTGTCGCAGGCGGCGGAGACCCTCATACGGCGCTTGGCGATCTTCGCCGACCCGGAGAGCACGTACCTTGTCGGCGAGCCGGAGCCCGAGGAGCCGACTCCCGGCAGCGGAATGGACGACATCATGATCGAGGAGCTCGAGCTCGGCGTGCGCAGCTACAACTGCCTCAAGCGCGTCGGCGTCGAGACCATCGGCGACCTCATCTCGAAGACGGAGACCGAGCTTTCGGCCATTCCGAACTTCGGCAAGAAGAGCATCGAGGAGGTCAAGGAGAACCTCGTCGCTCACGGACTCTTCCTCCGCAACGATGAGGACTAGTGACCGCCGGCATGCCACTGGGCGGCGACGATGGACTCCCCGTCCGCGTCGTCGCGGCTCGTCGCCGCTAGGCTGACCGGGGAATCGGGAGGCGAATAGCGATGCGTCACAGGAGACAAGGCCCCAAGCTCAACCGCACGAGCGCGCACCGCTCGTCGATGGGCGCCAACTTGGCGACGGCGCTGCTCACCCACGGACGCATCCAGACGACGGCTCCGAAAGCGCGGCTGGCGCGCCAGGTGGCCGAGAAGGCGATCACGCTTGCGAAGACAGACACCCTGCACGCCCGGCGTCAGGCGATCTCGTTGCTTCGCAACAAGGAGATCACCTACCGCCTCTTCGACAGCATCGGCCCGGCCTTCGCGGGCGTCAACGGCGGCTACACACGGGTCCTCAAGCTCGGGCCGCGCCAGGGCGACGCGGCGCCCATGGTGCTGCTGGAGCTGACGCGCGATGCCGGGTTCGCCGCCGGTGCCTCGATCGAGTCCTGAGGGGTCTTCTTCGAATCTCCGAATGACGGTCCACGACCGTCTGCCGGCTCCGCGGCGTCGGGGTGCCGTGTCACCACTCGCGGCGATGCCCGACGGCGCCAGCTCACCCCCTCGCACCCGTCGCGGTCCGGCACCGACCCGGCCGGTCTGACCGCTAACCTCGGCGGGTGCCGCCACACATCCTCGTCACCAACGACGATGGGGTCCAGAGCCGGGGCCTTCTGGCCCTGAAGCAGGCGCTGGAGACCGTCGGCCGGGTCAGCGTCATCGCCCCCGACTCGAACCGCAGCGCGATCGGCCGGGGCATCACAATCCACCGCCCGCTCCACGTCGAGGAGGTCACGCTCGCCGACGGCTCGAGGGCGCACGCCACCGACGGCACCCCGGTCGACTGCGTCCGGTTCGCCGTCCTCGGTCTGCTCGGGGAGGTGCCCGACGCCATCGTCAGCGGCATCAACCTCGGCATGAACCTCGGCGACGACGTCACGTACTCCGGAACGGTCGCCGCGGCCTTCGAGGGCATTCTGCTGGGCTGGCCCGCCATGGCGGTCTCGCAAGCGATGCCCATGCCCGGCGGGGATCAGTGGGACGACGCGGCCTACGACTTCCGGGCGGTCGCGGACTTTGCGGCGCGTCTGGTGCCCACCTTGCTCGAGCCACGGTTCCCGCGCCGCGTTCTCCTCAACGTAAACGCGCCGGGCGTCCCGTCGGAGCGGCTGACGGAGGCCCGCGTCACGCATCTCGGGCGGCGCGTGTACAACGACGAGTTGGTGCTCGTGTCGGACGAGGGCCGCCGCCGCCGTTACTCGATCTACGGCACGCCGCCCTCGTATCGGCGCGAGGAGGGCACCGACTTCGCGGCCATCGACGACCAGGCGATCTCGGTGACGCCCCTGCACTTCGACCTCACGGATGTCGAGGGGCTCGATCGGCTCGGCGCGCTCGGGTTGCCCGACGCCGTGTCCGGCGATCGGTCCGACGGTTGAGCGCCCCCCCGCGGATCGTCCTGTTCGACCTGGACGGGACGGTCATCGACTCGACCGCCCTCATCCGCGAGTCGCACCGACATGCCGTGCGCACCGTGCTCGGAACGGAGCTCGCCGACGACGTGCTCGTAGCGAACGTCGGCATTCCGCTCATCGAGCAGATGAAGCTGTTCGACCCGGAGCGCGCCGAAGACCTCATGGCCGCCTACCAGGAGTGGAACCATCGCATGACGCCCGAGTTGCTCCGGGAGTACGAAGGCATCTCCGCGCTCCTCGCGGACCTGCGCGCCGGCGGTCGGAGCCTCGGGATCGTGACCAGCAAGGCTGGGCCTGTCGTCGAGCTGGCCTGGAGCGTGCTCCCGCTCGCCCAGCACTTCGACGTCGTGGTCTCGTCGGAGGCCACCGACCGCCACAAACCACACCCCGATCCGGTTCGGCACGCCCTCATCGAACACGGCGGGCGCCCGGACGAGGCCGTTCTGGTCGGCGACTCGCCCTTCGACCTCCGGGCCGGTCGAGCCGCCGGCCTCACCACGATCGCGGTCACGTGGGGATTCTTTCCCCGCCCCGTGCTGGAGCGGGAGCGGCCGGACATGATCGTCGACACGGTGCCCGAGCTACGGGCGGCCCTGGGCCTCTCGTGAGCGCCTCGGATCGCGCGGCCGAGCTGCGCGCGCTGATCGAGGACGCCGACCACCGCTACTACGTGCTCGACGACCCGTCGGTGGACGACGGGGTCTACGACGGCTGGATGACCGAGCTGATTCGACTCGAAAGCGACCACCCCGAGCTGGTCGCCCCCGATTCTCCCACGCAGGCCGTGGGCGGCAAGGTCGCGGAGGGCTTCGCGGAGGTCAGACATCGCGAGCCCCTGCTCAGCCTCAGCAACGCCCGCAACGCCGACGAGCTCGCGGACTGGCACCGGCGAATCGTCTCGCTTCTCGATGCGGCGGGTCCCGCCGGCCGGCCGCTTCGGTTCGTCGTGGAGCCAAAGATCGACGGGCTGGCGATGTCCATGACCTACCTGGCGGGGCGCTTCTCGCAGGGGGCGACCCGTGGCGACGGTGTCGTGGGAGAGGACGTTACGTCCAACCTGCGCACCATCCGCGCGATACCCCCGCGACTGCGTGGGCCCGCCGGAGCGTCGCCGCCGGACGTCGTCGAGGTGCGCGGCGAGGTATACCTCCCCCTCGCGGCTTTCGCGGCGCTCAACGAGACCCGGGCCGAGGCGGGCCTGCCGACCTTCGCCAACCCCCGGAATTCGGCGGCCGGAAGCGTCCGCCAACGCGATCCGGCGGCCGCGGCCGAGCGGCCGCTCTCGATCTGGTGCTACGGGGTCGGTTTCAGCGAGGGTCTCCACCTCGCGAGCCAGTCCGAGGCGCTCGACTGGCTCCGCGAGGCGGGTTTCCGCGTCAATCCTGAGATTCGATCCTACGAGGGCATCGACGATGTCTTGGCGGCGTGCAAGGCGTGGGAGGCGCGCCGGGGCGAGGTCGACTACGACATCGACGGAGCCGTCGTCAAGGTCGATTCACTGGCGCTCCAGAGGGTGCTTGGCGCGGTGGGTCGCGCGCCTCGCTGGGCCATTGCCTGGAAGTTTGCGCCGACCACCGCCACGACCGTTCTCAAGGAGATCCGCGTCAACACGGGACGTACGGGGGCTCTCGTGCCCTACGCCGAGCTCGAGGCCGTCGAGGTCGGCGGCGTCACCGTCCGTCAGGCGACGCTGCACAACCAGGAGGACATCGCGCGGAAGGATCTGCGACGCGGGGACACGGTGATCGTGCAGCGTGCCGGCGACGTCATTCCCCAGGTCGTCGCGCCGCTCATTCAGCGACGGACCGGCGCGGAGGTTCCGTTCCAGATGCCCGACCGCTGCACGGCGTGCGGCACCCCCGTCGTGCACCCCGCGGGCGAGGTGCAGATGCGATGCCCCAATCGCTCCTGCCCCGCTGTGATCGTCGGGAGCCTCGAGCATTTTGCCTCGCGCGGCGCGATGGACATCGCGGGGCTCGGCGAGAAGACCGTGCGGCGCTTCTACGACGAGCGCCTTCTTCGCGACGTGGCCGACATCTACGACCTCGCCGCCCGCCGCGATGAGCTGGTCGCCCTGGACGGCTTCGGCGATCTCTCGGTCGACAATCTGCTCGCCGCGATCGAGCATTCCAAGGATCAGCCCTGGGAGCGCGTGATCAACGCCCTCGGCATCCGGCACGTGGGCGCGATCACGGCCGAGGCGATCGCTGCGGTCGTTCCCAGCCTGGAAGCCTTGCTCGCGGCGCAGCCGGACGATCTCGCGGAGGCCGAGGGCGTGGGCGCGGTCGGAGCGGGCGCGATCGTCGACTACCTGGGATCGGCGGTCAACCGCGCCACGCTCGATCGGCTCCGCGCGGCCGGTGTCACGGTCGGGGCTCCGGCGCGGACCGCCGCGACCGACGGCCCGCTCACCGGCCGCACGGTCGTGGTCACCGGAACGCTTGGCCGGATGTCGCGCGACGCCGCGAGGGCGGCCGTCGTCGCGGCGGGCGGCAAGGTGACCAACTCGGTGAGCCGCGCCACGGATCTCTTGGTAGCCGGCACCGGCGGGGGAGGCAAGCGGGCGAAGGCCGCGTCGCTTGGGGTGCCGATCGTCGGCGAGCGCGCCTTCCATGCGATCCTCGCTGGAGAAGAGCCGCCGCCGCACCGCCCATCGGGCGACAGCTAGGCTTCCTGGCAGATGAGCGAGACCACGGAGTTGACCCCCGCCGAGCAGGCGGCGATCGAGCGGGGGCGCGAGCGCCGCCGCACCCTCTGGCTCCGCATCCTGCTGGGCACGGCAGGAGGCCTGATCGCCCTCGTCTTCCTTGGCTTCATCGTCAGCATCGTTGTCACCGTCGCCACCTGACCCCCGTGGCTACGCAGCTTCCCAGCGAGGCACAAGGCGAGATCGAGCGTCTCACGGCGCTGCGCGACGCGGGGGAGTTGAGCGCCAACGCATTTCGTCTTGCCCGTATGGAGGTCCTCGAGTCGGCGGGGGTGACGTTCGTCGAAGAGCGCTGGGAACCCGATGCCAGGGTCGGTCGCGCCGCCGTGCTCGTCGGAGTGCTGATGGGCAGCATCGCCATCGTCGGAACGGCGATCGCCGTCGCCCTCATCCTGATTGGCTAGCGCCCCGCGAGGGAGCGTCGGCGCGTTCCGCCCCCAGAGGACCTGCGACGCCGGGACGCACCGTCGTCGGCATGGCCGGCCCCGTCGCGATGGCCGAGCACGCCTCATCCGCGGAGGGTTGCAGCGCGAGCGAGCAGGGCGAGAGCGCTTGCCGGCGAGGCACCAGGACTCGATGAGCGACGCGCACGATCTCGTCGAGGCCCAGATCGATCGCCTCAAGGAGCTTCATCGCGGTGGGGCGATCGACGACGAGGAGTTGCGCGACGGGATCGCGGAGCTGCTCGGAGCGGTCGGCGCCGACGTGGACGGAGCCCGCCGGCCCGAGGGGCTCGATTCCGAGCCGGTGTCACAGGAGGGGTCCGGCCGCCAGGGCGCGGTGGGCAACGGGGTGCGCCGCTTCGTCCTGGTCGCGGTGGCCGTCCTGGTCCTGGTGGCCGGCCTCGTGGCTGCGTTGGCGAGCTCCTATGGGCGTTAGTACGAGCGGCTGAGGAAGCGCACGCCCTTGACCGAGGTGCCGGTCGACGCGGCCGAGACGATCATCGTGTACCGCCCCGAGCGCCCCCTGACGCGCCGGCTGACGCGGGGCGGAACGCGAACCTTGCTGACGCCGCGTGTGCCGCGAGCGTGGAAGTGCGCGACCGCTGCGTCGCCCCGCAGCACCGTGATGGTGAGCCGGCTGGCCCGGCTGAGCGAGACGCGCAGGGAGCTGCGAGGCGCGCCCATGCGCCGGGAGTTGACGAGGGCGAACGGGCGCACCCGGACCCGGGTGCGGGCTGTGGTCCGCGCCAGGGTCGCGCCGATGACGAATGCGCCACCTTTCCGCATCCTGCGGGCGACGCCGACCGGAACGGCCGCCGTCGTCGTGCCGGGCGTGAGGCTGACCCGGAATGTTCCGACGCGGCGCCGGGCACGGTAGACGCTGACGGCGGCGCGTCCGGTCCGGTTCGAGGAGACGCGCGTCACGATGTGCCCGCCCGCGGCTCGGGCGCGGATCGAGAGGCGGACCTGTCCGTCCGCGTCGTCCGCATCGGGAGGCGTCGCGCCCGAGGAGGCGCTGGGCGCGGGTGATGGGGCGGAGATCGGGATGCCCTTGACGCGCGCGACCGCGCCGGCGAGGCTCAGACGGGCTCCGGAGACGGTTCGGCCCGCGAGGGCTGGGATGGGCACCGCTCCGCGGACGATGGCGTCCTTGACCTGGGCCGGCGTCGCGTTTGGGCGCATGCCCCGGACGATGGCGGCGACGCCCGTGACGTGGGGAGCCGCCATCGAGGTGCCGGACTTGTAGCCGTAGCCGCCGGGGACCGTCGAGATGATGTTCTCGCCCGGCGCGCCGAGGTCGACGGTGGCGGGGCCGTAGTTCGAGAAGCTCGACATGCCGTCCGCGCCGCCCGTCGAGGCGACCGTGAGGGTGGTGGCCTCGCTGCACGCCGCGGGCGACGTTGGGTGGGCGTCGGTGTTGAACGCGTTGTTGCCCGCTGCGCCGACGAACGTGACGCCCTGGCTGGCGATCTGGCTGATGGTGTCGCAGAGGGGCCGCGAGTAGCCGCCCCCGCCCCACGACGCATTCACGACCGTCGCGCCCTTGCTTGCCGCGTAGTTCAGGGCCGCGATGGCGTCGGAGGTGTATCCGACGCCCCCGGAGATGAACTTCAGCGGCATGATGCGCGCGTTCGGGGCGACGCCCGCGATGCCGACTCCGTTCCCCTGGGTCGCGGCGATCACTCCGGCGACGTGCGTCCCGTGCGACTCGTCGTCGCCTTGGTCAAAGACCGTGCCGTCG
>JAUVQP010000013.1 GCA_030598075.1 Miltoncostaeaceae bacterium
AGACGAATACGGGTCTCTTGGCCACTGGGGCTCCTTCCGTCGACTGACAGGGCGTCGCGGTGCCCGAACAGGATGACCCTATTCCCTGTCTCATCGAGGCGCTACGGGCACCCCATGGTTGGAAGGGGTCTGGGTCTCGTCGCCGCCGCTGTACGGGTGCCGCGCGAAGGAGCGCCGGGGTCGCGAGGACGAGGTCCGAGCGCGATGAGCGGTAGGCGGTTCGTCGATCACCCGATGACCACCACCGAGCCCTGCGCGGATCCGAGCGCGGTGACCCCCGTGATGCCCGCGACGCAGGCTGTCCGCAGATGCAGGGTGTGCGGGCCGGCGGGCAGCGCCTGCTCGGTCACGCCCGAGGCCGTCCAATCATGGGCACCCGAGAAGATCTGCCGCACCGAGGAGCGCAGCGCCTCGCCGTCGACCTCGACCCAGAGCCACGCGTTCCCAGCCGGGATGCAGCCGATCGACGCGACGGAGTTGATCATCGCGTGCAGCCGACCCGGGATCGACGTCGTGACCGGGGCGCTTCCCAGTGAGACGCCCGCCGGAAGCGGGTTCGGGATCGGAGCTGGGGTCGTGCTGCCCGAGGCCGCATCGGTCGGCCCTTGCGGCCCCGTGGCTCCTGGCGCACCGGCCGGCCCCCCGGCGTCGAGCTTGGCCCGAACGGGGGCGGTCAGCTTGGATTCGCCGATCGCTCCGTCGGCGATCAACGAGGCGGGCAGGCCGCCTCCTGTACCGCGGTCTTGTCGGATGACGCCCGGCGGCTGCTCGGCTCCTATGAGCGTGCCCTCGGGCGTGACGTGCTTTCCGAGGACGTTCTGGAGATTCTTCGAGATGCGCTGTGCGGCGGTTGAGTTCCGCCCTACCGCGGTGAGCCTCGCTTCAAGTGTCCTGAATTGAGCCTGCGTCACAGGTCCTCCGCCCTGCGCGTCGGCGCTCTCAGTGGCGAGATCGACTGCGGCAAGACCCCCCGCTGCGAGGACGGCACCGGCGGCGGCACCGGCCATCAGTGGACGGATTTTCATCGTGGGCCCCCGAGATAGGAAGTCGTTGACCCGAGGCTATGGCAGCTTCGTCAGCGAGTCGATCGGCAGGTCCCTCCAGCGAGTCGGGGCGGCGGCGGGAGCGGCAGCCAGGCCACAACCCCCCGGGGGGGGTCGGAGGGGCCGGGTGCCGCGCGAAGGGGTCCCCCGGTCGCGATTGCGCAGAACGGGCTCAACATGCGGCCGGAGCAGCGGGATGCCCCGTCGGTCAGTCCTTCCGCCAGCCCTCGGCGGTTCCGGCCAGGATGGCGCGCCCCGCGTCTGCCGTCGGCACGATCTCCATGATGTCGTTGTGGAAGAGGGGCCAGAACCTCGCGCAGACCCCGATGATCTCTGCCTTGGAGTCCGCCTCCAGCAGGACGTAGCCCTCTGAGTTGCTGATCCAGCCGGTGAACCTCACGGGGCTGTCCTCCTCAACGAGCGTGTCCGCATCGCCGACCATGTCGTTCCAGACCTTGACCGCGGCTTCGTGATCAGTAGGCCACGCTTCCGCGTTGCACGTGAAGTGGTTGATGTACATGGGCATGAGCTTTCCTCTCCTGACGAGCCGATCTTCGAGACCTGTCGCCAGAAAGCTACTCGGGGGTGTCCGGCCCACCGTCGCAGCAACCTGACCCCGCCACGTGGCCACAAGGCTCATGGCCGGCGAGGAGCGCACCCCCGAGACGACGTTCGTCTTCAGCGCGACGATGCCGCCCGAGGTCCCAATGGAGCCGGTCGGCGGCGGCGGTCCGCTGTTGGCGCACGCGTGGCATGAGGAACGTCCGGTCTCGTCGGAGCAGCCGCATCTGCCGCTCGGCGAGCGCGGGGCGGGGCGGGCGTGACGAATCCTTCTGCCCCATTCGGTCGCTTTGGGGGGCAGAAACGCCCGCTAGACGGGCACGAATCGCCCCAGGGCGGACAGAAGCCCTACCCTCCCCCGAACTGCCAGTTGGCTCCTTGGCCAAGGAGTTCTCGGAACCTTTTGGCGCTCTGTAGGGCGTAATCTCTGGCGTTGTTGTTGAAGACGACGGCCACCTCCTGCGCCCGCTCGGCCAGGTCGAGCGTGGGCTCGATCCACTCTCGTAGCTCCTCGTCGGTGTAGACGTGGTCGTAGCGCTCGGCGACGGTGCGCCCCTTGGTCCACATCGCGGCGTTTCTGCCGTGGAGCCGCACGTAGGCGAGCGCGTCGGACGTGCACTCGACGATGGGCGGCATCGCGGAGACCGCCTCCGTCCGCGGCGCGTCGACGCACACCCATGCCGCGTCGTTCTCGGCGAGAAGCTCCACGGCCCGGGCGCGCTCCCCCTCGGACACCCAGGAGCGGTGCCGGAACTCCACCGCCGCGCGGGCCGGTCGGAGCCGGGCGAGAATCCGCCCCAGCTCGCGGCGCTGCTCGTCCCCGGAGGTGACGAAGGGCGGAAGCTGTACAAGGATGGCCCCGAGCTTCGGCCCGAGCGCCGAGGCGGCCTCGAGGAGGCTGTCGATCACGGCGTCGCGGAGTTCCCGGCTGGGCCGGCGGATTCGCCCCCGCGCATCGAGCGTCGCGGGCAGCTCGCGCAGCGGCGGCGGGAGGCGAGCCGGATCGCACGGATGCCCGCTCACGATCTGGTGGGCCTTCACGTGGAAGCGGAAGGCGTCGGGCGTGCGCTCGCGCCAGGCCTCCACGGTCCGGACGCGCGGCAGGGCGTAGAAGCTGGCGTTGACCTCGACCATCGGGAAGCGCTCGGCGTAGTAGCGAAGGCGAGCCGCGGCATCGCCTTTCACCTCTGGCGGGTACCACCCCGCGCGGAGGAACTCCGGATCGGTCCAGGAAGCGGTTCCGACCCGCGTCCCACCCGTTGCCATCCGCTTGCCGCCCACATGTCGATCTTCCCAGGCTTCGTGCGCGCCCGCGACAGGCTTCGTGCGCGCCCGCGACGGGTGGTCCTAGATCCAACCCTTGTCGCGGGCGTGAAGCAGCGCCTGGGCCTGGCCGGAGACCCCAAACTTGCGGTAGACGCGATGCAGGTGGTTGTGCACCGTCGACGTGGAGCATCCGAGCTTGTGCGCGACCTGCTTGGCCATGGCGCCGGTGGCGAGCACCCGGAGCACCTCGGCCTCGCGGTTCGTGAGCCCGGGCGGGCAACGTGGAGCCACGGTCTCCGGGCTGCCCGCCAGGACGGACTCCATCTCGCCCCGGCTCATTCCGCCGGCCTCCGCCATGTCGCGCAGCCGGGCGCGGGCCCGCTCGTCGCCGTGTGATGCATGCGCCGCGCCGTCCGCCAGCCACACGGCGCGACCCAACGGCTCCTCCGGGGCGATCGGCGCGTGGTGGTACTGGATGGCGTCACAGATCTCGTCCGAGAGCCCCCACCGGCGGGCGATCCACGCGCCGACGCGCGGGTGGTCGGTGCCGAAGACCCGACGCTCCCCCTCCGTGTCGCCGTACGGCGACACGGACGCCATGCCCTCCGCGGCCACGGCGGCGAGGATCGGCTTGCCAAGATCGTGCAGCAGACCGGCGACGGAGGACTGCGCCTGAAGCGCCGCCGCGCTCCGGCTCGTGATGCCCCGACTGATCTGAGCAACCTCGTTCGAGTGCTTGATCAGCGCGAGGCGCGGAAGACCGTAGACCGGCAGCCCACTCTCCATGAGGCTGTGGGTCGCCGACGCCAGGAGCAGCCCGCGCACGGTCTGCTCCCCGAGGCGCGCGATTACCCTCTCGATCGTGTCGCATGGGTGCCTGAAGAGCGCGGAGTTGGCGAGGTGCAGGACCTGGGCCGCGAGGTCGGGGCTCTGGCCGAGCCTGGCGGCGACGATGCGCCGCGGGGTAGCGGCGTCCAGCAGCTCGAGGACGCCGAGGACGACCGACGAGGGCGTGGCGAGGCGCTCCGCGGCCTCGATGATGGTGCGCTCCGTCGGGCCGTCGCTGCCGACAACCCTGGGCCGTGCGCTGATCGCGACGGATGTCCGCGGCGGCGTCACGATCCCCCGACCGCGCCGGTGGGGAGCCGCGGCTCGCGCCGCTCGAGGAGTGACCCCAGAGCCGTGACCACACGGCTGTCGAACTGGGTTCCGGAGCATCGAACAAGCTCCGCAAGCGCCTCTCCAACCGTACGAGCCGGCTCGTACGGACGCTCGCTCACCATCGCGTCGTACGCGTCCGCGACCGCGACGATCCGCGCGGGCAGGGCGATCTGGCTGCCGGAGATGCCCCGCGGGTAGCCGGTGCCGTCGACGCGCTCGCGGTGGCTGAAGACCCAGTCGCGCACCCGCTCGAGCGACCCTCCTGCCAGCATGCGGTGACCGATCTCCGGATAGCGGCGCATCTCCCGCCACTCGTCGTGGCCCAGCCGGGTGGTCTTGGCGAGCAACTCGTCCGACAGGCCCACCTTGCCCACGTCGTGGAGCAGACCCGCGGTGGCCACCTCCTCCGTGCGACGCTCGCCCAGGCCCAGCGCCTGCGCCAGAAGACGCGAGATGATGCAGACCCGCTCCGAGTGTCCGCGGCGACCGGGCTGCTGAAGATCGACGGTCGCGGCGAGCGACCCGAGCGCAGCGATGAGCGCGTCCTCGCGCTCCATCTCCGCCTGCTCGTTCGCCACCATCACGGCCGCGACCTCGCGCTCGTAGATGAACGCGCGATCGCCGCCGTGTCTCAGTGCCCATACCAGGGCGCTGCGCGCGCGGTCGAGCAGCTCGCCGGCATCCTCGGCCTGATCGGGAAGACCCGCCACCCCGATGCTGACCGTCGTCCCGTGGAGGGCCTGCGCCGACCTGGCGCTCGACCTGACGCGCTCGGCGATGCTGTACGCCTCCAGGCCCTCGGCCTCGGGCAGGATGATCGCGAGCTCGTCGTCGTCGATCCGCGCCGCCACGTCGCTCGAGCGGAGCATCGGCACAATCGCCTCGGCGAGCGCGGCGAGCAGGGAGTCGGCGGTGGCCTCGTCGCCCTCCGCGCGAAGCTCCGCGAGACCGTCAAGCGTGAGCACGGCAAGGCTGAGCGATCCCTTGCCGCGGACCGCGCGCACCGACTCTTGGTCCAGACGCACGGCGAAGTAGCGCCCGTTGAACAACCTCGTGACGCTGTCGACGGCGGAGAGCTGAAGGACCTCACGCTGGATCACCGCCGTCGTCATCGCCGCGCCGGCGTGGTCGGCGAACTCCTCCAGGAGCTCGATCTCCCGGTTTCCGAGGCGCTGGTCTCCGGAGAGCAGCACGCCGAGATAGCCGAGGGACGCGCCGCCGCCCACCGCGGCGAGGGCCCCGGCGCGAAAGCCTCGCCGGCGCAGCGGATGAGAGGCGTGAAACAGCCCGCTCCAGGTCTCGCCCCGCTCCAGGTCCCGCCGCACCGCCAGGGGCAGCAGGGCCCGAAGCTCCTCGGCGCTCAGCGGATCGGTGCCCTCCTGCGCCGCCAGCTCCGGCTGCTCCGTGCCCGCCGCCACGAAGACCGCCGCATCCGCCCGGACGAGGGCGCACGCGGAGCTGAGCACCGCCTTCACCGCGCCCTCGGGATCATTGACGTGGCGCAGCGGGTCGAGGGACTCGCTGAAGCGCCTCCGGAGGTCCCTCTCGCTCGCGAGCTCCCGCGAGGCCTCTGTGGCGCGGAGCGCCAGCTCAGCGACGGTCGCGACCACGTCGAGCGCCGGGCCCGCGTCGGCGTCCGTCGGGCAACCCCAGAGAGAGATCCTCCAGCGGGCGTCGCCGGGCCCCATCTCCCGCTCCACTGCCGCGGGCCCGCTCGGCACGGGGCCAGACTCGGCGAGCACATGCTCCGACGGACCCGGGATCACCTCAACGACGCGTCCCGCTTGGGCGCGGGTCGCCGCGAGCGCGCTGTCGAGAACGCGGGCGCGCAGCCGCTCCGGGTCGCGCTCGTCCGCGAGCTCCAAAAGATTGTCGGCGAGGCCCCGCAGCAGGGCGCCCCCGTATGTCCGCATCCGTGCGGTCATGTGCAGCCCTCCGAGCCGTTCTGAACCAGTTATCGGAGAGGGATCACGAGCGCTTAACGGCCCGCACGAAGCGCCGCGCACCGGTTTCTAGCGGCGAAACCTCCGCAGCTCGTCCTCCAGACGAGCGGCGTCTTCCGGGGTCGCCTCCGGAGCATGAGCGCCGGTGCGAGACCGCCGGGCCCAGGCACGGGTGAACACAAGGATCGCGACGAGCCCGAGGGCGACCGCCAAGGCGGGCGCGATCCAGACCACGAGATCGAATCCCGACTTCGGGGGCGTGGCCAGTACGCCGCTGCCGAACTCATCGACGAGCCCGTCGATGATCTCGCTCTTCGTCCACCCCTGGTCGATGCGGACGGCGATGTACTGCTTCATGTCTCGAGCCACCGGCGCGTCACTCACGTTGAGCGGCGTGTTGCAGGTCGGGCAGCGGACCTCGCGGCCGACCTCGCTCACGCTGAGGGCGAGCGCGGCGGAAGGAGCCATGGCGAGGGCGATGAGCCCGACGAGGAGCACGGCGGCCAAGCGTCTCACAGCGTCTGATCGAGGGGGGTCGTGATCTGCTCGGGGTTGGTGACGGGACCGATGTGATGGAAAGCGATTCGCCCGCTCGCGTCCAGGATGAACGTCTCGGGGAGACCGGTGACCTGGAACCTCCGCTGCGCGCCGTCCGTGCCGTCGCGGAGCGAGGGATAGGAGAGGCCGAGCTGCCGGATGAAGCCGAGGGCGTTGTCGCTGAGATCCTGTGTGTCGACTCCCAGAACCAGCACGTCGCGGTCTCGGTAGCGGCGGGAAATGCCCTCGAGCAGTGGCGCCTCGTCGCGGCACGGCCCGCACCAGGACGCCCAGAAGTTCAGCACCACGGTCCGCCCGCGGAGGTCGGAGAGCGAGACGCGCTCGCCCTGGGGCCCCACGCCGTCGCCGGCGAACAGGACGGGCAGCTCGATCTCTGGAGCCGGGGGACGCTCGCCGTCCGCGAGGGCGTCGCCAATGCTGGACTCCCCGCCGCTGTTGGCGAGGCCGACGACCAAGAACGTGACGAAGATCAGGACGCCGAGCCCTCCGCCGATCGCGCCGGCGATACGGCGCCCGCCCCAGCGCGGCTCGTCCGCTGACGACTCGGGACTGCCCTCCGGCTCCACACCGGGAACCTTAGAGGCTGTCTCAGAAGTCCGGGCCACGACGGTCTTCCCGCCGCAGGCCGCCGCGACGCGGTCTCATGGCTCGAGGCGAGGCGCCCGGCATCTTCCCTGCTTCCCCACCCCGCTTGGTCTTCGCGGCAGGGGGGCGGCGGTTCACTCCGTGACAGCCTCCTCGGGCTGGGAGCCCAGCAGGTTGTGGATCGCCTGCGCCGGATCGTCGGCCAGCATCAGGGTCTCGCCGACCAGGATGGCGTCGACGCCGGAACGCTCGAGACGCTCCACCTCCTCCCGCGCCCTGATACCCGACTCCGCCACGACCACCGTGCCCGCGGGCACCTCGGCCAGCAGGCGAAAAGAGGTCTCGATGTCCACCTGAAGGCTGTGGAGATCCCGGTTGTTGATACCGATGACCTCGGCCTCCGCCTCGACGGCCGCCTCGACCTCGTCCTCGTCGTGAACCTCGACCAGGCAGTCGAGGCCGAGCTCGCCCGCCGCCGCGATCAACTCGCCGAGGCGCCCCTCCGGCAGGGCCGCGACGATCAGGAGCACCGCGTCCGCCCCCGCCACTCGAGCCTCGATCAGCTGGTACTCGTCGACGACGAAGTCCTTGCGAAGCAGGGGAACCCGGCAGGACGCGCGCGCCTCGGCGAGGTCGTCGAGGCTTCCGCCGAAGTGGCGCTTCTCGGTCAGGACGGAGACCGCCGAGGCTCCCGCCCGCTCGTACGCCGTGACCACCTCGCGGGCGCTCGCGCCGGGGCGGATGGAGCCGCGCGACGGGCTCGCGCGCTTCATCTCGGCGATGATGCCGATGCCCTCCGCGATCAGCGCCTCGGAGAACGGGCGGTCCCGGGGCGCCGGACCCAACCGCGAGCGGAGGACGTCGGCCGACACCTCCCGCTTCCGGCGGACGAGATCGGACTCGATCTCCTCGACGACCTGCTGGAGAAACGTGCGCACGGCGAGCAGCAGTCTACGGTGCCGCCAGGCGCGCGGTCGCCGCGAGGAAGTCGCTGAGACGATCGGCGGCGGCGCCGGCGTCGATGACCTCCTCGGCCGCCGCCCGCCCCTCGATCATGCCGCTGACGGCGTCGGCCAGCCAGAGGGCCGCGGCGGCATTGATGACCACGAGGTCCCGCGCGGGTCCCCGCTGACCCTCGAACACCCTGCGAATGACGTCGGCGTTCTCCTCGGGCTCCCCTCCTGCGAGCGCCGCGGGATCCGGCGCGCCGAAACCGAGCTCGCCCGGATCGATCACGAACCGACGGGTTCGGCCCTCGAAGACCTCTGCGACGTCGGTCGGGGCCATCGTCGAGACCTCGTCGAGCCCGTCTCGACCCGCGACGAGGAAGACCCTCTCCGCGCCGAGTGCGGCCAGGGCGTCGGCCATGCGGTCGAGGTACTCGCGGTCGAAGATCCCCAGGAGCTGCCGCGGCGCCCCCGCCGGGTTGGTCAGCGGGCCCAGCAGGTTGAAGATCGTGCGCACGCCGAGCGCCCGCCGCACGGGGACGACGTGCCGGAAGGCGGGGTGGTGCGCGGGAGCGAACATGAAACCGACGCGCGTCTCTCTCAGGCAGGCCGAGACCGCGGCGGCGCTCAGCTCGAGCCGGGCCCCGAGCGCCTCGAGGACGTCCGCGCTGCCGCTGCGCGACGTGGCCGACCGGTTGCCGTGCTTGGCTACCGGGACGCCTGCGCCGGCAACCACGAACGCCGTCGCCGTCGAGACGTTGAAGGTGGAGAGGCCGCCGCCCGTGCCGCAGGTGTCGACGAAGAGGCCGGGCGGACCCTCGACCTCCTCGGCGCGGGATCGGACGGCCCTCGCGAGACCGGCCAACTCGCCTGCCGACTCGCCCTTGGCGCGAAGCGCAATGAGGAAAGCGGCTGTCTGGGCCTCTCCCGCCTCACCATCGAGGATGGCATCCAGCGCTCCCCTGGCGGCCTCGCTCCCGAGGTCCTCGCCGGCGAGCAGACGGTCGATGGCGTCGCTGAGAACCGGGCTCGGCACGGGCTCCCGTCAGGCGGACGTCGCCAGGAAGTTATCGAGCAGAGCTTTGCCGGGCTCGGTGAGGATGGACTCGGGGTGGAACTGAACGCCCTCGATGGGAAGGTCGCGGTGCCGGAGGCCCATGACGACGTCGCCGTCGCACCAGGCGGTGCGCTCGAGGACGTCCGGGAGACTCGGGTCGACGACCAGCGAGTGGTAGCGCGTCGCCACCAGTGGGGCGGGAAGACCACGAAAGAGCCGCCTCCCGTCGTGCTCGATCTCGCTGGTCTTCCCGTGGACGGGCTCCGGGCTCCGAACGATGCGAGCGCCGAAGGCCTGCCCGATCGCCTGATGGCCAAGGCAGACGCCGAGGATGGGCACCTCCCCGGCGAGCTCTCGGATGCTCTCGACGGAGATCCCAGCGTCGTCCGGGGTCCTCGGTCCCGGCGAGATCACGAGGTGCGTCGGTCCCTGGGCACGGATCCCAGGAACGTCGATCGCGTCGTGCCGGAAGACGCGGACGTCCGCTCCCAGCTCGCCAAGGTACTGCACCAGGTTGTACGTGAAGCTGTCGTAGTTGTCGACGAGGACGACGCGGGCCATGGGCGATGCCTACCAGTCCGACTCGGCAGCCGCGACCTCGATGGCCCGAAAGAGCGCGGCGGCCTTGGCCTCCGTCTCCTCGTGCTCCCGCGCCGGAACGGAGTCGGCGACCACCCCGGCCCCCGCCTGGACGTGGGCGACGCCGTTCCGGAACACGAGCGTCCGGATCGTGATGCACGTGTCGAGGTCGCCGCCCCATCCGAGATGGCCGACCGCGCCGCCGTAGGGCCCGCGCTTCGTCGGCTCCAGCTCGTCGATGATCTCCATCGCGCGCACCTTGGGCGCCCCGCTCAGGGTCCCGGCGGGGAAGGTCGCGCGGAGAGCGTCGGAGGCACGGAGGCCGGGCGCAAGACGCCCCACGACCTTGCTCTCGATGTGCATGACGTGACTGTACGGCTGCACGTCCATCAGGTTGGTGACGCGGACCGAGCCGAGCTCCGACACGCGCCCGAGGTCGTTGCGCCCGAGGTCGACGAGCATGATGTGCTCGGCCCGTTCCTTCGGATCGGCGAGGAGCTCGTGGCGAAGACGCTCGTCGTCCTCCTCGTCGCGACCCCGCGGACGACTGCCCGCGATGGGATGCATCTCCACGAGCCCGTCCTGGACCTTGACCAGCGTCTCGGGCGAAGACCCCGCCAAGACAACATCGCCCAGGTCCAGGAAGAACATGTACGGCGACGGGTTGACGGCGCGAAGGCCCCGGTAGACCGCGAAGGGGTCCATGTCGAGAGGCGTCGAGAACCGCTGGGAGGGGACGACCTGGAACGCGTCGCCGGCGAAGATGTACTCGCGGCAGCGCTCGACCGCGGCCTCGAAGTCCCCGGGTGGCATGTTGCTCGTCACCCCGCCCAGCTCGGGGGGCCGCTCGCGCGGGACGGACGTCGGTACGGGCCCGCCGAGGATCTCCCGCACCCGGCGCACACTCGCGAGCGCCTCGTCGAACGCGGGGGCCGGGTCGACGGACGGGTCGAGCGGGCAGGGAACGACGATGGAAAGAGTGCGGCGAAGGTGGTCGAAGGCGACCACCGGGCCGGTGAGCATGAGCGTCAGGTCGGGAATGCCTCGATCGTCTGGGGGCTCGTTCGGAAGTCGCTCGACGGTGCGGACGAGGTCGTATCCGAAGTAGCCGATCGCGCCGCCCCAGAACGCCAGGGGCTCGCGGGGGCGGGCCATGCGGATCGCGCGCACGGCGTCCTCGATGGCGCCGAACGGGTCGCCGGCGTCGAGCTCCCGCTCCTCGCCGCTCGCGCGGCGCTCGACGAGGCGGCCCCCCTCGCCGCGGATGACCGCCTGTGGGCGAAAACCGAGCATCGAGTACCGGCCGACGCGTTGCCCTTGCTCGGCCGACTCGAGGAGGAAGCTCGGCCCCTCGTCGCGGAGCTTCAGGAAGGCGCTGACCGGGGTCTCGCAGTCGGCGACGTAGCTGTGCACCAGGGGCGCCTGCCCGTACCCCTGCCTCGCAAGCGTGCGCAGATCATCGAGCGTGCGGTCGACGAGCCCCCCGTCGGAGGCTGGTGTGGCGAGGCGAAGGGGGCTCACGAGTTGGGCGGGCGCCGACGGTCGAGCTCGGCTGCGACGTCGTCCAAGCCGACGCCGCTCGCCTGCCACAGGACCGCCAGGTGGTACAGCAAGTCCGCGCTCTCGTAGACAACTTGGGCGCGCTCCTCGCCCTTGGCAGCGAGAACGACCTCGGTCGCCTCCTCCCCCACCTTCTTGCAGACCTGGTCGATCCCCTCGGCCAGCAGCCGCGCCGTGTAGCTGGAGCCCGGATCGGCCCTGGACGCTCGCTCGGCCACGATCTGCTGCAGTGTGCCGAGGGTCGCGAACGGCTCGGCCACGGGCTCGTCGAAGGGCGTGAAGAAGCAGGTCGGCTCGTCGGTGTGGCAGGCGGGGCCCACCTGATCGACGAGAACGAGCAACGTGTCGCCATCGCAGTCGAGGGTCACGGATCGGACCGCCTGCGTGTGGCCGCTTGTGGCGCCTTTTCGCCACAGCTCGGAGCGCGACCGGCTCCAGAACCACGTCTGACGGGTGGCGAGGGTGCGGTCGAGGCTCTCCGCGTTCATCCAGGCGAGCATGAGGACCCGACCGGTGCTGGCATCCTGCACGACCGCGGGCACCAGCCCGTCGTCGTCGTAGCGAACGCCCGCCGCGACCTCGACACGCTCGGTCTCGGCGCTCGTGCTCACGACCCGCTCAGGGCGCGAAGCTCGGCGAGCACCTGCGGCGTCGCGGGCGTGCCGACGCGCGCGGCGCCGGCGCCTACGAGAATCTGGACGTCCGCCAGCGTGCGCACCCCTCCGCCGGCCTTCACGCCGACGCGTTCGGAGAGGGCATCGCGCATTATCTCGACATCGTGAACCGTGGCGGTGGTGCCGACCCCCGTGCATGTCTTGGCGAAATCCGCGCCGACGTCCTCCACGATCTTGCAGGCGAGCCGAATGAGCTTGTCGTTCATCAGCGGGGCCTCGATGATGACCTTGATGAGCACGTCGCCCCGGCCGCCGTTCGCCGCCTTCCCTCTCACCGCCCTGGTGACCGCGCGGAGTTCGTCGCGGGCGCCTCGGAAGTCCGCGGCCAGCATGCCACGGTAGTTCATGACCACCTCGATCTCGTCCGCCCCGTCCTCGACGGCCCGCGCGGCCTGGGCCGCCTTCAGCTCGGCGCCCGAGTCGCCGCCTGGGAAGTCGATGACGCCGCAGACCTTGACGTCGCAGCCCCGGAGCAGCTCGGCCATCACGGGCACGAACTCGGGAAGCGAGCAGAGGGCGGCCACGTGAAGCTCGCGCACCTCCTGGCAGGCCTCGACGACCTGCTCGGCCGTGACGCCGGACGCGAGCATCGAGTGGTCGAGCGTCTTCGTGAGATCCTCGACCCTCATGGGGCGGGAAGCCCCGGAGCCCGCTGGGGCCGCGCGAACATTCCGGCGAGTATAGCGGCGACCATCGGCCCGTTCGGTGCCAGAACTTCCTGAGCTGGAGGCACTCACCGAGGCGATTCGTCCGGCGATGGTGGGCCGTCGGGTGTCCGCGGTATCGGTGCGCCACCCCGCGGCCGTCAAGACCGCACGCCCGCCTCTGGACACGCTGGTGGGCCGAGAGATCGTCGGGCTGGACCGCCGGGGCAAGCTGCTGCTGCTCCGCTTCGACGGGGGCCTCACGCTTGTCGTGCACCTGATGCAGGCCGGGCGCATCGGCCTGCGCCCCGCCGGTGCCGTGCCGGCCGGGCGCCAGACGGCGTTCCACATCGCGCTCGACGACCACCGCGTCCTGCTCGCGCGGGAGCTGGGCACCCACCGGCGCCTCAGCGTCCACCTCCTCGATGGCGAGGACCTCGCCCTCCACCCGCCTCTGACTCGGCTCGGGCCCGAGCCGCTGGGCCTGGGTGCCGAGGGCTGGCAGGCCGCCCTCGCGACGCCGTCGGGCCGGGTGCACACCGCCCTGCGCGACGGCCGTCGCGTCGCGGGGATCGGGCGCTGCTACGCCAGCGAGATCATGTGGGCCGCGAGGCTGGCGCCGTTCGCGATGACGGGGGCGCTCCCGCGGGACGCCTTCGATCGCCTGGCCGGGGCGGCGTCGGCCGTACTCCGCCAGGCGACCCGCGGTGCCCGCGAGCGCATCGACCTCGACATGCCGAGCCAGACTCGCCGGGTTACGGTGGTTCACGGCCACGCGGGCGAGCCGTGTCTAAGATGCGGAGCCGCCCTCGCCCGGGTGTCTTTCGCCGAGTACGAACTGGTCTACTGCGCCGAGTGTCAGACCGGCGGACGCCGGTACGCGGACCGGCGCCTTAGCAGGCTCATTCGTTAGCGGCTCCTTCGGAGTGGGCCGCGGCCGGCGGACCGTCGTGGCCCGCCGGCGCGAAGCAGGCCCTCAGAGCCCGAGGCGGTCGAGCTGGGAGGGATCGTCTCGCCAGCGCCGCCGGACGCGCACGACGAGATCCAGGTGGACCTCCACGCCGAGCACGGCGCCGAGCACCCCCCGGGAGGCCACGCCGATATCGCGGATCATGCGCCCTCCGCGGCCGACCACGATCCTCTTCTGGGACTCGGTCTCGACCAGCAGCCCGGCGCGCACGACGATGCCCTCGCGCGCCTCGTCTATCTCCTCGACGTCGACCGCCAGCGCATGCGGAAGCTCCTCGCGCAGGCGTTGCAAGGCCGCCTCTCGGATAAGCTCGGCCGCGAGTTCCTCCGTCGTCTGATCCGTTGCCATGCCCTCGGGAAAGAGGCGCGGCCCCTCGGGGAGCAGCAACGGCAGGTCCGCGCGCAGCGCCTCGAGCCCATCCCCCGTCCGGGCGCTCGTCGGATGCACGGCGACGGGATCGGGGCAGACCCTCGACGCGCTCGCGATGGCGACTGCGATCCGGGCAGGATCGCACCGGTCGACGTGGTTTACGACGAGGATCGTCGGAACTCCGACCGACGCCAGGCGCTCGGCGATGAGCCGGTCCCCGCGTCCCACCTCTTCCGTCGCGTTGGTCACGAACAGCGCCGCCTCGGCGTCCGCGATCTGGGCGTCCACGAGCGCCTGCATGCGCCGGGTGAGGAGGTCGCCGGGACGCTGGAAGCCCGGCAAGTCGGCCAGAACCGCCTGCCAGCCGTCGCCGTCGACGACCGAGTGGATGCGACGCCGCGTCGTCTGGGGGCGCGGGGAGACCCCGGCGAGCTGAACTCCAGACAGCGCGTTGGCCAGCGTCGACTTGCCGACGTTGGGCCGACCGGCGATCGCGATGATGCCCGAGCGGAAGGCGGCCGTCGCGCTCAACCCAAGAACTGGAACGCGAGGACCGCGATTCCGGTGCCGAGCACCGCTCCGGCGCCGACCTCGACCGGCGAGTGAATCCCCGCCTCGACGCGCGACTGCGCCACGAGCAGGGCCATGAGGAACGCCAACAGCGAGATGAGCGCCGCGTAGCGGAGCGGGTCGGCGAGGATCGTGATGGACGCCCAGGCCGCGAACGCCGCGGCGGCGTGTCCCGACGGAAGGCCGCCCCGAAGCGGCGTGCCCCGCCCGCTCGCCGCCTTGATCGCGATCGCGCCGAGGAGGGTGACGATGAGGATGACCACCACCAGTTCCGTCGGGGCACGTCGGACGCCGAGGCCAAGGTCTCCGCCCGACTCGACGAGGTGCCGGTAGAAGACGAAGTACGCCACGGCCACCGCGTTGACGGCGGCCACCAGCACGGCGCCGGCCGACACATCCTTGGCGACCTTCACCAGCGGGTGGTACGTGTGCACCACGGCGTCCACCGCCGCCTCGATGGCCGTGTTGAACATCTCCGCCACGAACACCAGGCTGATCGCGCCCACCAGCACCGCGAACTCGAGGCGCGTGAAGTTCAGCAGCAGGCCCGCCACCAGCGCCACAATCGCCGTCGCGACGTGGAGTTGCATGTTCCGCTGCGTGCGGAGGACGTAGACAACGCCCTCGAAGGCCCAGGTGAATGACCAGCGCAACGATCCCTGCCGCGGCAGGGTGGACCCCGCCCCGCCCCGCCGGAGAAGCCGCCCGATGCGCGAGCGGCGCTCGCTCGAAGTCCCCTCGTCACCCCGGTCGCCGGCAGGCGAGACCGGACGCTCCTCCGAGTCGGGCGGCGAGTCCGGCCTTCCTCGCGAGCTCACAGCCCGCCCCGCCCGATCGGGACGGCCGCCACCAAGCGGTCCTGAAGGGCGAGCATCTCGCCGTCGTCGGACTCGTGGTCGTATCCGAGCAGATGGAGAAGCCCGTGCACGAGAAGCGTCGTCAGCGGCTCCTGGGCGGCGTCCGGGCAGAGCACAATATCGCCGAGTTCGGGGGGCGGCCCCTCGTCGGGCCAACCGTCGAGATCCTCCCCGTCGACGGGGAAGGACAGGACATCCGTCGGCCCGGGACGTCCCCTGTGCCGCCCGTTCAGCTCGGCCATGCGCTCCGCTCCGACGATCACGAGTCCGACGCTGGCGCACTCAACGCCCAGCCCTCGGCACGCGCTGCGGAGCAAGGAGACGAGAGCGTCGTGGGCGACCCCCACCTCGTCCGTGACCGACGTCTCGATCAGGAGGCATCACCCCCCTCGTGCGACGCGTAGGCATCCACGATCGCCTGCACAAGCCCGTGCCGTACGACATCGGCGCGCGTCAACTCGCAGATCGCGATGTCCGCGATCCCGCCGAGGATGCCCCGCGCCGCGATCAGACCCGACCGGGTGTCGCCGGGCAGGTCGATCTGGGTGACGTCGCCCGTCACGACCATCCGGCTGCGCTCGCCGAGTCGCGTGAGGCACATCTTCATCTGCTCCTCCGTGGTGTTCTGCGCCTCGTCGAGGATGATGAAGCTGTCGCTGAGGGTTCGACCCCTCATGAAGGCAAGGGGGGCGACCTCGATCCTGCGGCGCTCGAAGAGCGCCTGCACCCGCTCGGGATCGAACATGTCGTCAAGGGCATCGAAGAGCGGCTGGAGATAGGGGTCGACCTTGGCGGCGAGATCGCCGGGAAGGAACCCGAGCCGCTCGCCGGCCTCGACCGCGGGGCGCGTGAGGATGATGCGCCCGACCTCGCCGCGCGAGAGGGCCGCGGCGGCAAGCGCGACCGCGAGGTAGGTCTTCCCCGTTCCCGCCGGTCCGATGCCGACGGTGATCGTGTGGGAGCGAATGGCGTCCGCGTAGCGCTTCTGGCCGGGCGTCATGGGCCCGACCACGGTCTGGCGGTGACGCCAGACAATGTCGCCGGACAGCTCGGCTACCGAGCTCGCCTGAGCGGCGGCGGCCAGCGCGTCGACCCCCGCAACCGTCACGGGGCGCCCCAGGCGCACCCAGAGCGACACCTCGTCGATGACGGCGGCGGCCGCGCGGACGGCGTCCGGTGGCCCCGCGAGCGTCAGCCGGTTGCCGCGAAGGTCGACCTCGACCGGCAGGCGATCCTCGAGCGCGTGGAGAACGCGGTCCTCGACACCCGCAAGCTCGACCGCGACCTCGTCGGCGAGGTCGATCGAGCGTTCC
>JAUVQP010000108.1 GCA_030598075.1 Miltoncostaeaceae bacterium
CCCCATCGAGCAGCGCCTCGAACTCCTCGCGCTCGATCGTCTCACGGCGCAGAAGGATCTCGGAGAGCGACTCCAGATGTTGGCTGTGCTCGACCAGGATGTCGTGGGCCGCTTGGTGCGCCTCCTCGATGACGCGTCGAATCTCGTCATCGATGATCCTCGCCATGTCGTCCGAGTAATCGGGCTGCGAGTGAAGTTCCTTGCCGAGGAAGGGCGCCCCCTGGTTGTGACCCAGGACGCGCGGCCCCAGCCTTTCGGACATCCCGAACCTCATGATCATCTGCTTGGCGCTCTGAGTGACCTTCTCGATGTCGTTGGCCGCACCCGTCGTGATCTCGCTGAAGGCGATCTCCTCGGCGGTGCGTCCGCCGAGCGTCATGGCCATCTGGTCCTCGATCTGGGCCCGGGTGGTGAGGACGCTGTCCTCCTCCGGCATCGAGATCGTGTACCCGAGGGCCTGGCCGCGACCGATGATGGAGATCTTGTGCACCGGATCCGCATGCGGGAGGAAGTGCCCCACGAGCGCGTGCCCCATCTCGTGATAGGCGGTGATCACCCGCTCGCGCTCGGACAGGAGCCTCGACTTCTTCTCGGGCCCCGCTATGACGCGCATGATGCCCTCCTCGAGCTCGTCCTGCTCGATGAGCTTCTTGCCCTTGCGCGCCGCCAAGAGCGCCGCCTCGTTGACGAGGTTGGCCAGATCCGCGCCGGTGAAGCCGGGGGTCTGTCCCGCCAGCTCGTTGAGGTTGATCTCGCCCGAGATGGGCTTGCCCTTGGTGTGAACGGCCAGAATCTGGGCGCGCCCCTCACGATCCGGTCGGTCGACCACGATCTGGCGGTCGAAGCGGCCGGGCCGGAGCAGTGCCGGGTCGAGGATGTCGGGGCGGTTGGTGGCGGCAATGAGGATGATGTTGTCTTTCTGCTCGAAGCCGTCCATCTCGACCAGCAACTGGTTGAGCGTCTGCTCCCGCTCGTCGTGACCACCTCCGAGACCCGCTCCACGATGGCGTCCGACCGCGTCGATCTCGTCCATGAAGATGATGCACGGGCTGTTCTGCTTGGCCTGCTCGAAGAGGTCGCGCACGCGCGAGGCGCCGACGCCGACGAACATCTCGACGAAGTCCGACCCCGAGATCGAGAAGAACGGCACGCCGGCCTCGCCCGCCACCGCGCGCGCCAAGAGGGTCTTACCGGTGCCCGGCGGCCCGAAGAGCAGCACGCCCTTCGGGATGCGCGCGCCCAGGCTCTGGAATTTCTTGGGGTTCTCGAGGAACTCCTTGATCTCGTGCAGTTCCTCCACGGCCTCCCGAGCGCCGGCCACGTCGCGGAAGGTGACCTTCGGGGAATCCGCCGACATCCGCTTGGCCTTGGACTTTCCAAAGCTCATGACCTTGGATCCGCCCCCCTGCATGCGGTTCATGAGGTAGATCCAGAACACGATGAACAACACGAACGGCGCCAGCGTCAGCAGGAAGCTCCACCACGGCGCCCCGCCGCGGCCCTCGACCTCGAACGGCACGTTCGCGGCGGTGAGCTGCGCGGTGAGGTTGTCCGAGTAGTCGTCCGGATAGCCGGTCGTGAACTCCTCGTCGTTCGCCTTCAGCGTGACGGCGACCTCCTGGTTCTCAGGCTTGATGGTCGCCTCCTTCACCTCCCCGGACTTGATCTGCTGGATGAACTCGGGGAACGTGGGCGGCGGCGTCTCGTCGCCGCTCGACACCAAGAGCCGCTGGGCCACGAAAACCAGCAGGATCACGATCACGATCGGGAAGGCGGCGCTCTTGAGGAAACGGTTCACTGAGGGGTGTTCCCGCCTCGGTAGGTGATGTCACGAACGGGGCGGTGCCCCCGCATGGGCCCGCAGGTTCGCGTCTGCCCACGATATCAGGGGTTGCCGGCTCCGAGCCCTGAATCGGCCGGAGCCCGCGCGGCCTCGAGCGGTCGGGCCCGCTCCCGATGCGCCACCGGCACGAGCGCCGCCACCGGATGGACGACGCTTGCGCCTCTTGGGTCCTCTCCAAGGCTGTTTTGGAACGAACCGCGTCCGGCCTGCCGCGAAAACCGAGCGAGGCAAGGAGGCAGGGAGGGAGTGCTGCCCCCAAGCGACGACACCGCACCGCGACGGTTTGCAGCCGGCAGACGGTCGTGGACCGTCATTGTGAAAGGGCTTCTAAGGGACAACCTCCGCCCGCAGCGCCTCGAGCCTCCCGTCACCGATGCCCGGCACCTCGAGGAGTTGCTCGACGGACGCGAAGCCGCCGTGCTGGCTCCTCCACTCGACGATCCTCCCGGCGAGCGTCGGGCCGATGCCGTCGATGCCCTCGAGTTGCTCGACCGTCGCCGAGCCGAGGCTGAGCGGGCCGCTCCCCGCCGCGCTTCCGGCTGCGCCCGCCGGACCCTCGGCGACACGGTGTGGGATGACCACCTGCTGCCCGTCCTGCACGATCGCCGCGAGGTTCAGCCCCGCCAGATGCGCCCGCGGCGTGGGCCCACCCGCTGCCCTGACCGCGGCGAGCACCCGGGCGTTCGGAGCCACGCGGTAGACGCCGGGCCTTCGAACCTCCCCGGCGACGTGCACGAGCGCACCGCGGCGCTCCGCTCGCTCGACGGAGGCCGCCCGCGCGGGTCGGGGCTGGGCCCGCTCCGAGTCGCCGGCCGGGGTCAGCCGCCAGGCGAGCGTCGCAACCAGCAACGCCGCGACCACGTAGACCCAGCCACTCCGCCGAAGCCACGGCAGCAGTCGATCCATGCGCCCACGCTAGGAGAGACCGCCAGGCCGGTCTCGCCGACTTCGTGCCGGCGCGCGCTCGGCGGTGTGTGGTCGCCGGGCACGCGACGGGCGTGCCACTACTTCACGACGAGGTTGACCAAGCGATCGGGAACCACGATCTGCCGGACGACCGTCTTGCCGTCGAGCGCCGCGATGACCTTGGGAAGATCCCGGGCGCGGGCCGCCACGTCGGCCTCCGACGCCCCCGGCGGGACCTCCATGCGATCGCGCAGCTTGCCGTTCACTTGGACCACCATCGTGACGTGGTCACGCGCCAGGAAGCCCTCGTCGCAGGTGGGCCAGGGCTCCCGCCAGAGACGCTCGCCGCCGAGCGCCACCCAGAGCTCGCAGGCGACATGCGGGGCGAACGGGAACAGGAGCGACACCACGACCTGGCTCGCGTAGCGGAGGGCACGGCGTCCGGGCTCGTCGCCCAACTCGTCCCCGCCGGCGAGCTTGGTGGCCAGGTTGACCAGCTCGTGGATGGCGGCGATCGCCGTGTGGAACGAGAAGCGCTCCTCGATGTCGACGGTGACCGACGCGATCGTGGCCTCCGCCTTTCGCACGAGCGAGGCCGCCGCGTCGTGCCCCTGAAGCTCATCGCCGCCGGGGCGCTCGACGAGCTCCCCCTCGGACTGCCCCCGCACCAGACGCCAGGCGCGATCGAGGAACCGGCGCTGGCCTTCCACGCCCCGGTCGCTCCATTCGATGTCGTCGGCCGCGGGGCCCATGAAGAGGACGTAGAGCCGCAGCGTGTCGGCGCCGTACCGATCCACGATGTCGTCGGGCGCCACGACGTTGTCTTTGCTCTTGCTCATCTTCGCGCCGTCGCGGTAGATCATCCCCTGGGTGAAGAGCCGCGCGAAGGGCTCGCGGACGCCGACAAGGCCGAGATCGTTCAAGACCTTGGTGAAGAACCGGGCGTACAAGAGGTGGAGGACCGCGTGCTCGACACCGCCGATGTACTGGTCGACCGGAAGCCAGTAGTCCAAGACCTCAGCGTCGAAGGCAGCCTCCGAGTAGTGGGGCGCCGTGTACCTCAGGAAGTACCAGGACGAGTCCACGAACGTGTCCATGGTGTCCGTCTCGCGACGCGCCTCGCCGCCGCAGCGCGGACACGGCACCGCCAGCCACTCGGTGGCTGACGCGAGAGGGCTGCTGCCGCGAGGCGCGTAGTCGTCGACCTCCGGCAGCAGCACCGGAAGCTCCTCGTCCGGAACGGGGACCACGCCGCACTCGCCGCAGTGCACGACCGGAATCGGGGCACCCCAATAGCGCTGGCGGGAGATGAGCCAGTCGCGAAGCCGGTAGTCGACGGCCGCCTCCCCGACGCGGCGCTCGGACAGCCATCTGACCGCGGCGCGCTTCGCCTCGTCCGCGCTGAGCCCATCGAGAAACGCGGAGTTCACCGCACGCCCGGGGCCGGTCTGAGCCTCGTGGCCAATCGGCGTGCCGGCGTCCTCGTCCGGTCCGGCGACCACGCGCCTCACCGGAAGGTCGTGCGCGCGGGCGAACTCGAGGTCCCGCTGATCGTGGGCGGGGACGCCCATGACCGCGCCCGTGCCGTAGTCCATCAGCGCGTAGTCGGCCACCCATACGGGAATCGGCTCGTCGCTGATCGGATTGATGACGTGGCGCCCCGTGAAAACCCCCGTCTTGGGCCGGTCGCGGGCACCCCGCTCGACGGACGACGCGGCGCTCGCGGTCCGCGCGTAGGCGCCCACGTCCGCCGCCTCCGGACGCCCCTCCACGAGCGCGCCGACCAGCGGATGCTCCGGCGCCAGCAGGAAGAATGAGGCCCCGAAGAGGGTGTCGGGCCGCGTCGTGAAGACCGAGACGACCTCGTCGGAACCCTCGACCCGGAAGTCCACCCGCGCGCCCTCGGACCGCCCGATCCAGTTGCGCTGCATCGCGAGCACGCGGTCGGGCCAATCCTCGAGCAGATCCATCTCGTCGAGCAGCGCCTCGGCGTAGTCCGTGATGCGCAGGAACCACTGGGTGAGCTCACGCCGCTCGACCTCGGCTCCACAGCGCTCGCAGCGACCGTCGACGACCTGCTCGTTGGCCAGCACGGTGGCGTCGCTCGGGCACCAGTTCACCGGCGCCTCCCGCCGCTCCGCGAGCCCGGCCTCGAGGAAGCGGAGGAACAGCCACTGCGTCCAGCGGTAGTACTCGGGATCGCACGTCGCGATCTCCGTGGCCCAATCCACCGAGAAGCCCAGCCGCTTCAGCTGGACGCGGATGCGCGCCATGTTGGCGCGGGTCGCTTGCGCCGGGGGTGTTCCCGTGCGGATCGCCGCGTTCTCGGCCGGGAGGCCGAAGGCGTCATATCCCATCGGATGGAAGACGGCGGCGCCGGAGCGGCGGCGGAAGTGCGCCACGACGTCGCCCATCGTGTAGTTCTTCACATGTCCCATGTGGATTTCGCCCGACGGATACGGAAGCATCTCGAGGATGTACGCCTTCGGACGGTCAGGGCGCAGAGGACGCTCGCCGTCGCGCGACAGCGGCTCGGCGCGGAACGCCTCGTCGGCCTCCCACGCCCCCTGCCAAGTGGACTCGATGGGCGCGGGATCGTACCGTTCCGGTAGCTCCCGCCCGTGCGCCGACATCCGGCGCCGAGTATAGCGTCGTGGATTGAGGCTCCTGGTGGCGACG
>JAUVQP010000124.1 GCA_030598075.1 Miltoncostaeaceae bacterium
CCTCATCGAGGAGGGGGTCATCGACGCCGACGGCGTCGCGGCGCTCATCGAGGAACGCGAGAGAGCGCTGCAGGCGGCCCACACCGCCGTCACCACGCGGGGCGATGTCGGGGAAAGCTCCGACAGCGACATCCGAAGGCCCGCCTACGACAGCCGGGGCGACGTGACCACGGCGGTGCCCGACGAGGCGATCCGCGATTTCAACGATCAGCTCCTGGCGATGCCCGAGAGCTTCGCGCCGCACCCGAAGCTCGGACCGCAGTTCGCCCGCCGGCACAAGGCCCTGGAGGAAGACGGCATCACCTGGGCGCACGCGGAGGCCCTGGCGCTGGCATCCCTCGTGGTGGACGGCGTTCCGGTGCGGCTCACCGGCCAGGACTCCGCGCGCGGCACCTTCAGCCAACGGCACCTCAGGCTGCACGACGTGGGCGAGGGCGACACCTGGACGCCCCACACCGGCCGCACGCACATCGCCCTGGCCAACCTTCCCGGGGCGAAGGCCAGCTTCGAGCTGCACAACAGCCCGCTGTCCGAGGCGGCGGCGCTGGGCTTCGAGTACGGCTACTCCACCGTGGCCCCGGGGGCCCTGGTCCTCTGGGAAGCTCAGTACGGGGACTTCGCCAACGGCGCCCAGACCATGATCGACCAGTTCATCGTGTCGGGGCGCGTCAAGTGGGGCGAGCGCTCCCGGCTCACCATGCTGCTGCCGCACGGCTACGAGGGCAACGGGCCGGAGCACTCGTCGGCGCGCATCGAGCGCTTCCTCCAGCTCGCCGCGGAGGACAACATCCGCGTCGTCAACCCGACGACAGCGGCGCAGTACTTCCACCTGTTGCGCCGGCAGGCGCTGACCGACCGCATTCGGCCGCTCGTCGTCTTCACGCCGAAGAGCCTGCTTCGGCTTCGCGCCGCCAGCTCGGCGCTCGCCGAGCTGACCGAGGGTCACTTCCACTGCGTGCTCGCCGACGCCCACGTCGACCCCGACCGGGTCACCCGCCTGGTGATGTGCTCCGGCAAGGTCTTCCACGACCTGACCGGCCACGACGAGCGGGCCGCCCAGGAGGACCTGGCCATCATCCGCGTCGAGCAGCTCTATCCGTTCCCCAAGACGGAGCTGCGCGAGGTTCTGGCCCTCTACCCGAACGCGCAGAGCTGGGTCTGGGCGCAGGAGGAGCCGCGCAACATGGGCGCGTGGCAGTTCGTCGACCGCCAGCTCGATCGTGCCGCCGGGCGATCGCTTCCCCCGATCGACTACGTTGGCCGAGGGCGGCGGGCCAGCCCCAGCGAGGGGTACGCGCAGGCCCACCAGACCGAGCAGCGGCGCCTGCTGGCCGAGGCCCTCGCACCCCCCCAGGAACGGAGACCTGAGTGACCGATGCCCGACGCGTCGTCGTGCTGGGCGGAGGCCCGGGCGGCGACGTCGCCGCCCTGCGCGCCGCGCAACTCGGCGCCGACAGCTACCTCGTCGAACGCGCCGAGCTCGGGGGCACGTGCCTCAACTGGGGCTGCATCCCCACGAAGTCGCTGCTGTCGAGCGTCGACCTGCTGCGCCGCATGCAGCGGGCCGACGAGTACGGCCTGGTCGCCAAGGAGGTCGGATTCGACTTCGGCAAGATGATGAAGCGGAAGGACGAGATCGTCACGACCATGCGCGGCGGCGTGGAGGGCGCGGCGAAGCGCAAGGGCGTCACGGTGGTCGGGGGCCAGGGCGTTGTGGACGGCGACGCGGTGGTGGTCGACGGGGAGCGCTACCCGTTCGACGTGCTGGTCGTCTCCGTCGGCACGGAGCCCTCGGGACTTGCGGGCATCGACATGGAGCAGGACGCGGTCCTCACCAGCAACGACATCCTCATGCTGACCAGGGTCCCGAAGAGCCTGCTCATCATCGGCGGCGGGGTCATCGGCTGCGAGTTCGCCAGCCTCTTCGCGCCGCTCGGCACCAAGATCACGGTCGTCGAGCTGCTGCCGCGGCTGCTCGCCGAGATCGACGAGCGCACGGCCAGGCAGTTCCAGCGGCTGCTCGAGAAGGACGGCGTCACCGTCCACCTCGGCCGCACCGTCGAGGAGATCGAGAAGTACCTGAAGTCGGGCGTCCGGGCACGCCTCGACGACGGCACCATCATCAAGGCGGAGAAGCTCCTGGTCTCGGTCGGACGTGCGCCCCAGACCGAGGGCATCGGCCTGCGGGAGGCCGGCGTCGAGATCGACGAGCGCGGCCACATCGTCGTCGACGAGTTCCTCTGCACCGCGAACCCCTCCATCTACGCGGTGGGCGACTGCATCGGCGGCCTTCAGCTGGCGCACCTCGCGTCGGCCGAGGGCGCGCGCGCCATCGAGAACGCGCTGGGCGAGCAGCGCACGCCGATCGACCGCACGGTCGTGCCGAGCTGCATCTACACGCACCCCGAGATCGCCACGGTCGGGCTCAACGCGGACGCCGCGAAGGAGGCCGGGCACGAGGTCAAGCTGGGTCAGGCGCGCTTCCTCGGCTCGGGCAAGGCGCTTGGCGAGGGCGAGGCCGAGGGGTACGCGCAAATCGTCACCGACGCCGACACCGGCCTCATCCTCGGCGCCACGATCATGGGCGTACACGCGGTCGAGATGATCCACGAGGTCGGCGTGGCCATCGCCGACGGGTTCAGCGCGGCCGATCTCGGCGGGGTCATCCACGCGCATCCCACGGTCAGCGAGATGGTCATGGACGCCGCCCAGCAGGCAGTCGGGGTCGCGCCCTATCTGAGCTAGCGCGAGGGAGCGCTCGCCGTCCGGGAGGCCTGGAGACGCTTCGCGCCGCTGGAGCTCGATGCCGCGGCGGCCATCGCCCGCGCGAACGCGCTGCTCGACGACCTCCCGGGGGCGGGGACGCCGGCCGTCGCGTGGTCGACCGTCCACCCGCCGGCCCTCGTCCTGGGCCGCTCGGCAGAGGATGCCGCGCTCGACCGGGATGCCTGCCGCGCGGAGGGCGTCGACGTCGTGCGACGAGCGAGCGGCGGCGGTCCGCTGCTCTGGGACCGGCACCTGATCGCGCTCGACGTGGCTCTTCCGCGGGATCATCGCCTTGTCGGCGGTGACGTGGTCGAGGGCTACCGCTGGCTGGGCGAGGCGCTGGGCGAGGCGCTCCGCGCCCTGGGCGCACCCGACGTCCGCGTCGTGGGCGCACGGGAGGCTCACGGCGCGCGCCGCGACGCTGTCGCCGAGGCATGCTTCGGAGGTCTGTCGCCGTTCGAGGTGCTCGCCGGCGGACGGAAGGTCATCGGCCTCTCGCAGATCCGCCGCCGCTCCGGCGCCCTGCTTCAGGCCGGCATCGCCACGTCCTTCGACGCGCGACGGCTGGCCCGGCTCATGGGGCGCGACGCCGCCTTCGCCGCGACGCTCGCCGAGCGGGCGGGCGGCCTCGACGAATTCCTCGACACGCCCTTCGCGGAGCGGCTCGTCCCGGCGGTGGAGCACGCGATCGAGGAGCGCGGCGCGGCGAGGCTGCTCGACGAATAGCCGGGCGCGCGCGGCCGCCCCGTGGGACCCGTGCTAGAAGTACCGCCTCGTGAGTGATCGCGCGCCTCGGCGCCGGCGCCAGCGGCGGCGCATGTGGATCGAGCGCCTTGTGGCGGCGGTCGCCGTGCTCGCGCTCGGCCTTGGAGTGGCCCTCGCTCTTAGGGGCGGCGGGTCGACCGACGGCGTGGCGGCGGAAGAGAGCGAGCCGCCCGGCACCGCCGGCAGCGCGCCGGCCGGGCGCGCGAGGAGTCGCGTGCGGGTGGCGGCCGTCGGCGACATCGCCCTGCTGGGCGCGCCACCGGGCGGCGGATCGAGCCTCTTCGCCGGCGTCGGTGAGATCCTGGCGGGCGACGTCGTGCTCGGCAACCTCGAGGGCACCCTCTCGACGGGCGGCGTGTCGAAGTGCCGGCCCCGCGACGAGGAGGACGAGCAGGCCGCGAGCGCGTGCTTCGCCTTCCAGGCCCCTCCCGAGATCGCCACCCACTTCGCCGCGGCGGGCTTCACCGTGCTGAACGTGGCCAACAACCACGCCAACGACTACGGGGCCACCGGGCTGCAGCAGACGCTCGACGCCGTGAGGGCCGCGGGCATCGAGCCCACCGGGCAGGCCGGAAGCGTCGCCTTCGCGACGATCCGCCGCTCGCCGTCGGTGCGCCCCACGACCGTCGCCGTGCTCGGCTTCGCCCCCTACGCCGTCGCCAACCCGCTCACCGACATCGACGCCGCGAAGGAGATCGTTCGGCGGGCGGGGAGTCGCGCCGACGTCGTGGTGGTCACGATGCACGCCGGCGCCGAGGGAGCGGATCGGGCGCACGTCGCGCCCGGAGCGGAGAGCTACCTCGGCGAGAACCGGGGTGACGTGGTGGCCTTCTCGCACGGCGTCGTCGACGCCGGCGCCGACCTCGTGCTCGGCCACGGGCCCCACGTGTTGCGCGGTATGGAGCTCTACCGCGACCGCCTGATCGCCTACTCGCTGGGTAACTTCGCCAGCCATCGGGCGCTCAACACCGCGGGCGATACGGGCATCAGCGCGGTGCTGACCAGCACGCTCGCCCCCGACGGACGCTTCCTCCACGGCCGCATCCGGCCGGTTCTGATCGCGAGCACGGGCGTGCCGGCCCCCGGAGGCGGGGCCGTCGGCCGCATCCGCGAGCTGTCCGACGAGGACTTCGGCGCGGCCGCGCCGCGCATCCGGGGAAACGGCCAGGTGCTGCCGCCGTAGCGCTCTGCCAAGAGACGTTCACCGCGCTCCCCGGAGCTGCGAGCCTCGGCCGGCGCCGTGTCCTCGATCATCGCCGTCGGCTCCACGAGG
>JAUVQP010000025.1 GCA_030598075.1 Miltoncostaeaceae bacterium
CGCTTGCGGCCGCCCCGAGCGCGGCAGAGGACGACGGAGCGATCGCCGCGGCCGTGCCGGCCATCGGCTGCGGCGCTCTCGAGTCGGACCCCGATGCCATTCGCGGCACATCCGGCCGGGACGTGCTGAACGGAACGCCGGGCGACGACATCATCCTGGCCGGAACCGGCAACGACAAGGTGCGCGGCGGGGGCGGCCAAGACCCCATCTGCGGTGGTCCGGGCGACGACGATCTCGGCGGAGGTGCGGGGGACGACATGATCGACGGAGGGCCCGGGCGCGACCGGGTGACCGGCGGCGGCGGTGACGACGTGATCCGAACCGGCGGCGGCGCCGACCGCGCGTTCGGCGGAGACGGGGACGACATGATCTACACCGAGGGCGGCGCCGATCGCGGCCGCGGCGACCGCGGCGACGACATGATCGACGGAGGGTCGGGCGACGACGACATCGCCGGTGCGGCGGGAGGCGACAGGCTGCGTGGCGGGCCCGGGCGCGACCGGATCGCGAGCGGGCCCGGGGGACGTGCGGTCGTGGGCCGCAACGTGGGCCTCGGGCTCGACCGCATCTTCGGTGACGGCGGCAACGACAACATCGTGCTCGACTCGTACTTTCGGAGCACGGTCCGCGGCGGCGCGGGCGACGACACCATCGCGGTCCGTGCGGCGCTCTCAGGTCGACGCGGCGTGGCGACCGCTCCCATCGTGCGCGGCGACGCCGGTGCCGACACGATCTCCAGCGGACCGAGTGCCCGCGGCATCTATCGCCTGTTCGGGGGTGCGGGCGCCGACGAGGTCTCTGGGGGGGCCGGCGTGGACCTCATCGATCTCGGCGGCGGCAACGACACGGCGCGCGGCTTCGGGGGGGCCGACTCCCTCGGCGGCGGCGCGGGCAACGACATCCTCCACGGCGGCGACGGACGGGACACCACGGACGGCGGTCCGGGGCGGGACTTCTGCCGCACCACCGAGAGCGCGACGAGCTGCGAGGACCTGATCTAGCCCGGATCTGTGAGCAACGCTGCGGGGCGGACGGCCGCACCGGAGTGGGAGCAGCGCCCCGTGTCGGGTCAGCCCTCGTGCAGGCGGCGGGCGCCCACGGAGCGAGCGACCTTGTCCACGTGGAGCGCGACGGCGACCGCGTCGACCTTGATCTCGCCCTCGAGCCGATCCGCCACGTGCCAGGCCTCCCGGGAGAGGTACGCGAGCCTCGCGCGGGCGTCGGGTAGCGCCCGCTGGCGATCGGCCTCGCGCGTGAGATAGTCCAGGATCTCCCGCGACTCCTCGTCGTTCCAGCGCGGCGGCGTCGTGGGCCACTCCTTGTTGCGCCAGATGAGCCACCAGAGGAACGTGATCAGCGGAAACTTCAGGATGAAGACCGCGAACAGGACCCAGACGTTCTGCAGCGCGGGGTCGGAGATGACCGGCGTGATCGCCAGCAGGAAGCTGCCGAGCAGGGCCAGCGCCACCGTCGCGGCCGCCACCGCGAACATGCGGCGGGGCCGGGCGCGTCCGTCGCCGTCGAAGAGGAAGCGCGCGAGCACGGCACCAGTCTGGCCGAGGTGGGCGGGGCCGGCAAGCCGCTACGTGGCCCCTTGGTAGCATCGCCGGAGTGAGCGCACCGCGAACCGCGGCAAGCCCCGGCGCCGCCGTCACGGTGACGCTTCCGGACGGCAGCCCGCTCGAGCTGCCCGCCGGGGCCAGCGGCCACGATGCCGCGGCCGCGATCGGCCCGGGACTCGCGCGCGCGGCGCTGGCCGTGCGCTCCGGCGACGAGATCCGCGATCTCGCGCGTCCGCTCGTGGACGGCGAGTCCATCGCGATCATCACGAAGAAGTCAGGCGAGGGCTACCTCTACGTCATGCGCCACTCGGCGGCCCACGTGCTCGCCGAGGCGGTGCAGTCGCTCGATCCCGGCACCCGGTTCGGCTTCGGTCCGCCGATCGGGGACGGCTTCTACTACGACTTCGACCTCCCCGAGACGATCAGCGAGGACGACTTCCCGGCGATCGAGGCGGAGATGGCACGGATCGTGTCGGAGCGGGCGCCGTTCGCGCGCAGCGTCATGAGCGTCGCCGACGCGCGAGAGTACTTCGCGGAGCGCGACGAGCCCTTCAAGGTCGATCAGGTCGACGAGCTCGAGCGCATGGGCGAGACGGAGGTCTCCCTCTACCGTCAGCGCGACTTCGTCGATCTTTGCCGCGGCCCCCACCTCCGCGACACCGGGGGCATCGGGGTGTTCGAGCTGCAGTCCGTCGCCGGCGCCTACTGGCGCGGAGATGAGCAGAAACCGCAGCTCACCCGCATCTACGCCACGGCGTTTCCGACCCGCGCCGAGCTCGACGAGCACTTGGAGCGCCTGGAGCGGGCGCGGGCGCGGGATCATCGCCGCCTCGGCCGGGAGCTGGAGCTCTTCTACTTCGACGAGCTGGCGCCGGGCCTGCCGTTCTTCCTGCCCAAGGGCATGGCCGTCGTCAACAAGATCAAGGAGGTGCTCCGCGCCGAGCTCGACCGGCGCGGCTATCAGGAGATCAGCACTCCCGCGATGCTCGACGATCGCCTCTGGCACGAGAGCGGGCACTACGAGCACTACAAGGACAGCATGTACTTCACGGAGGTGGACGGGCGGGGGTTCGCCATCAAGCCCATGAACTGCCCCGGCGCCTGCCTGCTCTTCCGCTCGCGGCCCCGGTCGTACCGAGATCTGCCGATTCGGCTCTCGGAGTTCGGGCACGTGCATCGACATGAGCGGTCGGGCGTCCTCCACGGGCTGTTCCGCGTGCGCGCGTTCACCCAAGACGACGCGCACATCTACTGCCGTCTCGATCAGGTCCAGGACGAGGTCCGGGAGGTCTTGGACCTCACCGATCGCTTCTACGGGCGCTTCGGCTTCTCCGAGGTCTCCATGAACCTGTCGACCCGACCCGACAAGGCGATCGGCGACAGCGCCTCCTGGGACGCGGCGGAGGACGCGCTGCGCTCGGCGCTCGAGGGCCGGGAGTACGAGCTCAAGGAGGGCGACGGTGCCTTCTACGGGCCCAAGATCGACTTCGGTATCACCGACACCATGGGCCGCTCGTGGCAGCTCGGCACCTGTCAGCTCGACTTCTCGATGCCCGAGCGGTTCGACCTCAGCTACACGACCGCCGACGACCGCGCGGAGCGTCCGGTTCTGATCCATCGGGCGATCACCGGGTCCATTGAGCGGTTTCTGGGCATCCTCATCGAGGACACCGGTGGCGACTTTCCGTTCTGGCTCGCCCCGGTCCAGGCCCGGGTGCTCCCGATCGCGGACCGGCACGCCGACTACGCCGGCACGGTGGCCGCGGCCCTTTCCGGCGCCGGGATCCGCGTCGAGGTGGATGCGCTCCGCGGGTCGGTGGGCAAGCGCATTCGCGATGGCGAGCTGGCCAAGATCCCCTACCTCCTGCTCGTCGGCGACCGGGAGGTGGAGGCCGACGCCGTGTCCGCGCGCCGCCGCGGCGCGGGCGACCAGGGCTCCGTCTCCCTGGTCGAGCTGGTCGACCGGCTCGTGGCCGAGGCGGGCGAGAGCGGCTGACCGTGTCCGGAGCGGCCCGCGCTCCGATGCATCTGCGATCCTCCGCGCGTGCGCGTCAACTGGGTCGGGGTCCGCAACCTCATCATCATCGCCGGCATCGCGGGCCTGGCCCTCGTGGCCCAAGAGCTGTTCGCCGACGTGGCGAACTCGCTCAACCAGATCATCCTGGTTCTGTTCATCGCGGCCATCGCGGTCTTCGCGTACAACTACTTCCGTCAGAACCAGCTCGCGTGGCTCGTGCTCAAGACCTGGCAGCGCTGGCTGATCATCGTCTGCGGCGCCGGCATCGCCGTGCTGGTCATCTCGTCCGCGTGGACCTCCGAGGTCCCCGACCGGCTGACCTGGCTCGGAGTCGTCGCGCTCATTGGCGTGCTGGCGTTGATCATCGTGTGGATCATCCGCGAGAGCCGCCGCTTCCGCATGTGAGCCTCGCGGTGCCCCGCGCCGTCACCGTCTGGCGCGGAGCACGGCACGGCCCGCGACCACGCGTGACAGGACGCCGCCTACTGTCGAGGCATGGTCGCTGGACGGCAGCGTGGTCAGGCCACGGTGGAGCTGGTGGCGCTCGTTCCGGTGCTCGCCGCGGTGCTCGCGCTCGGCATGCTCGTCGCCGTGCTCGCCGGGCAGTGGGTTGCCGCCGCCGGCGCCGCGCGGGTGGGTGCGCGGGCCGATGAGGTCGGCGGCGACGGCCGCGCGGCGGCCCGCTCGGCCCTCCCCGCCGAGATTCGTCGGCGCGCCCGGGTGTCGTCCGATGGCGCCCGCGTCAGCGTGTGGGTTCCTGGGGTCGATCTGGGTCCTCTCGGGCGGATCGAGGGCCCGCGGGCGACGGCCCACAGACCGTGAGCGCGCGGTGTCGCCGTCGGGGGCAGGCCAGCGTGGAACTCGTGGCGGCCGTTCCGCTGCTTCTCCTTGCGATGCTCGGGGCGTGGCAGGCCGCCGCCGCTGTCTGGGCCGCGCTCGACGCCCAGGAGCGGGCCCGCCACGAGGCGCTCCGTGCCGGGGGCGCGCCGGGTGAGCAGCGGACGGTCACCTCGGAGGTGCGGGTTCCTCGGGTCGTGCCCGGCATGTCGGGGCTTCGAGCCCGTGCCCGGGCCTCGGTGCGGGTCGCCGGATGACCGGCGCCGAGGCCCGGTCCCGCGAGCGGGGTGGAGCGCTCCCGCTCGCGCTCGCCGTCGCGTTCCTGCTCCTCCTGGCGGCCTCCGCGGTGCTCGTGGTGGGCGGCGCGCACGTGGCCGCGGCGCGCGCCCAAACGGCGGCCGACCTGGCCGCCGTCTCGGGCGCGCGAGCCCTCGTGCAAGCGGTGGGGCGCGCCGAGAGGCGAGGAGGCGTCGGCCGGGCCGCAGCGCGGGCGGCCCGGGCCGCCGCCCAAGGATCGGGCGGGCGGATTTCCCGGCTGCACGTCTCGTCGCCGGATCTCCCGCCGGCGGTCGAGGTGGCGGTCCGGGTGCCGGGTCCGCTGGGCCTCGCGGCCATCGCGCGCGCGCGCGCCGGCCTCGCCCCTCCGCCGTCGGACGACCCCGGGCCCCGCGGCTGGGCCAGCGGGGGAGGATATTCGGGGCCCCTCGTCTATCGGGACGGAAAGCCGACCTGCCCGGCGGTCGCCGCGGCCTTCGACGGGATGGATCGAGCGGCCCGTGCGCTCGGCGTCGACCTCGTCGTCACCAGCGGCTTTCGCAGTGACGCCGAGCAGGCCCGGTTGTTCCGGCGCCATCCGGATCCCCGCTGGGTCGCACCGCCCGGCAGCAGCCGGCACCGGGACGCCACGGAGCTCGACATCTCGACGGGAGGTGGCGCCGGGGCCTGGCTGCGCGCGCACGGTCGCGAGCACGGCTTCGTGCAGCGGTACGCCTGGGAACCCTGGCACTGGGGCCACATCGCCGGATGCGGTCAGCGCCCGACGACCGGGGGAGGAGCGGGCGGCCGGTCGGTCCCCGCGTGGGTGCCGGGGGCGTACCGCGGGCTCATCGCCGCGTCCGCTCGGCGTGAGCGGCTGAGCCCCTGGCTCCTCGCGGCGCTGCTGCGCGTGGAGTCGGGGTTCGATCCGCGCGCGGTCAGCCCCGCCGGGGCCCGCGGCATCGCGCAGCTCATGCCGGCAACGGCCGGCGGCCTCGGGGTCTCGGACCCGTTCGATCCGAGGCAGGCCATTCCGGCGGCGGGCCGGCTCCTGGCTGATCACTTGCGCGCCTTCGGCACGCCGCGTCTGGCGCTGGCCGCCTACAACGCCGGCGCGGGGGCCGTGCGGCGCCACGGAGGCGTCCCGCCCTACCGCGAGACGCGGGCGTACGTCGCGGCCGTGCTGGCCGCGGCGGGCGATCTGGGCCCGCAGTCCGGCGATGTCGTCCTGCTGCCGCTCGGTCGAGCGATGTCCGGCGCGAGTCCGATCTGAGGGTCGCCGGGGGCGCCCCTTCGCACGGGCGCGCTCGCGCCGCGCTCCTATACTCGGAAGGGTGTCAGCCGCCCTCCGCGAGAAGCTGGCCGCGCTTCCGAGCGAGCCCGGCGTCTACCTCTATCGCGACGCCCGCGAGCGGGTGCTCTACGTGGGCAAGGCGAAGTCGTTGCGCAAGCGCGTGCGCTCGTACTTCCGAGGAGCACCGCGCGGCGGCGATGGGGGCGAGGGGCCACTGCGGGCGCGCAACGGCCTCCATCCGAGGATCGCCGACCTCGTCGAGCGGATCGCCGACGTCGAGGTCATCGTCACCGACACCGAGCATGAGGCCATGCTGCTGGAGGCAAACCTTGTAAGGCGCCACAAGCCGCCGTTCAACGTGCGGTTGCGCGACGACAAGAGCTACCCCTACATCGCTGTCAGCCTCGACGAGGATTTTCCGCGGGTCTACTTCACGCGCGAGCGTCACCGCAGCGACCGGCGCTACTTCGGCCCCTTCTCGAGCGCTCACAAGGTGCGCGACACGCTGAAGCTCGTCGGCAAGATCTTCCCAAGCCGGCCGTGCGAGGGGCAGGACCCCGGCCGTCCATCGGGGATACCGTGCCTCGACTACCACATCCGCCGTTGCCTTGCGCCCTGCGTGGGCTACATCGACCGCGAGGAGTACGGGCAGTTGATCGACCAGATCATCGCCTTTCTCTCGGGCCGATACCGCGGCCTCGAGGACGAGCTCGAGGAGGACATGCGCACCGCGTCCGCAGAGCAGGACTTCGAGGCCGCCGCCACCCACCGCAACCGCCTCGCCGCCGTGCGCCATCTCATGGAGCGCCAGCGGACGCAGGGCGGCGGCGCGGGCGCCGTCGACGTGCTCGGCGTAGCGCTCGATGACGAGGTGGCCTGCGTGCAGGTGCTCCAAGTGCGCGACGGTGTGCTCCAGGACCGGCAGACCTTCTACCTCGATGCCGAGGCGGCCGACGGCGACGCCGTCGTGGTCGACCAGTTCGCTCGCGAGTACTACGCGATGGGCGGTGCCATCCCGCCGCAGATCATCGTGCCGCGCAACTCCCCGATCTCCGACGACCTGGTCGCGGTGCTCGCCGGGCGGCGCGGCGCTCGCGTCGAGGTGCGCCCGGCCGAGCGCGGCGACAAGCGGGCTCTCTCGGAGCTTGCCCGGCGCAACGCGACGCTGGCGCTCGACGGCGACCGCCTTACTCGCGAGGGAGTGCGCGCAACGCGTCGGGAGGGCGCGGCCGAGCTGCGGGAGACCCTCGGTCTCGCTGCGCCCCCCACGCGGATCGAGTGCTTCGACATCTCCAACCTCGGACCGACCTACGCGGTGGCGTCGATGGTCGTTCTCGAGGGGGGTGCCCCGGCGAAGGCCCACTACCGCAGCTTCACCATGCGGGACGCCGAGGGAGTCGACGACGTCAGCCGCATGGAGGAGGCCATCGCGCGGCGGCTCAGGCGCCTGTCGGACCAGGACGGCGACCCCTCGTTCTCGGCGCGGCCGTCGCTCATGGTCATCGACGGCGGGCCGACCCAGTTGGGCGCGGCGGAGCGCGGCGTGGCCGCCGCGGGCGCCGGCGACCTGCCGCTGGTGGCGCTGGCCAAGAGACGCGAGGAGCTGTTCGTGCCCGGCCGACGCGAGCCGCTGCTCTTGGACCGGGCCTCACCCGGGCTTCGCCTGCTCATTCAGGTCCGGGACGAGGCTCACCGTTTTGCGCTTCGCCATCACCGAAACCGGCGCGGGCACGGGATGACGATGAGCCTGTTCGACAGCATTCCAGGGGTGGGACCGCTCCGAAAGCGGGCCCTGCTCAGGCACTTCGGCAGCCCGGAGCGGGTGCTCGCCGCGACCCCCGACGAGCTCGCCGCTGTCCCCGGCCTGCCGGCGAAGGTCGCGGGCACGATCCACGGCCACCTCCATCGCACCGCCGCGGCGGAGGGTGTTTGAGTGCGCCGAGGCCGGCCCCGGCGGGGATCGCCGCAGCCGCCGGAGGGTCCGGTGCCCGGCTTCGGAGGTGCTGCGATGATTCCGGCGCGAGAGGAGAGGGGGGAGGGCCCCGGATGGAGCTGACGATCATCACGGGCCTGAGCGGGGCCGGGAAGAGCCACGCGATGGGCGCCTTCGAGGACGCTGGCTGGTTCTGCGTCGACAACCTCCCGCCCGGCCTGCTCCCCGCCCTCGCGGACCTCTTCCTGCTCCCAGCCTCGCCCGTCACGCGGGCGGCCGTCGTCTCTGACGTCCGCGGCGGCGTGTACTTCGGCGAGCTCGACGAAGTGCTGGACAGGGTCGAGGGAGCGCTCGGGTCCCGTCCTCGGGTGCTGTTCCTCGAGGCCTCCGACGATGCGCTCGTACGTCGTTTCAAGGAGACGCGCCGGCCGCATCCGCTGGCGGCCGACGGCAGCTTGTCGGACGGCATCGAGCGGGAGCGCGCGTCGCTCGCCCCGCTGCGCGAGCGCGCCGACCTCGTCATCGACACCAGCGATATGACCATCTGGGGTCTTCGGCGGGCCATCGGCGAGTCGCTTGGGCCGGGATCGCGACCGCGCATGGCGGTCATCTTCGCGTCCTTCGGCTACAAGCACGGCATGCCGCAGGACGTCGACCTGATCTTCGACGTCCGGTTCCTGCGCAACCCGCACTACGTCGCGGCCCTATCGCCCTACACGGGCTCCGACGCCGAGGTGCGCGCATACGTGGAGGAGTCTCCGGGCATGGAGGAATTCCTTCCGCGCCTCACGTCGCTGCTCGACTTCCTGCTGCCGGTCTACGCGGAGGAAGGAAGGGCGGCGGTGGTCGTCGGCTTCGGCTGCACCGGCGGGCGCCACCGCAGCGTCGCCCTGGCCGAGATGATGGCCGAGCGGTTCGGCGGCGACGAGCGCTTTCGCGTGGCGACCTCTCACCGTCATGTGCGCCGGAGCCACACCCCCACGGAGGCCCCGTGAGCGGCCCGCGGCGACCGCGCATCGTTGCGCTCGGTGGCGGCACGGGCCTCGCGTCGCTGCTTCGGGGACTGAAGCGCGCTTCCGTCGACATCACGGCCATCGTCACCGTGGCGGACGACGGCGGCAGCTCGGGCCGACTGCGTCGCGAACTGGGCGTGCTGCCGCCGGGCGACATCCGCAACTGCCTCGTCGCCCTGGCCGACGACGAGTCGCTCATGGGACGTCTGTTCCAGCACCGGTTCGCCGACGGCGACCTCTCGGGGCATCCCTTCGGCAACCTCTTTCTCGCAGCGCTCGCCGAGGTCACGGGCAGCTTCGATCTGGCGGTCGAGGAGTGCTCGCACGTGCTCAAGATTCGCGGTCGGGTGGTGCCCAGCACGCTCTCGCACTCCCGCCTGTGGGCCGAGCGCGACACGGGCGAGGAGGTGTGCGGCGAGACGCGCATCGCTGCCGGGAACGGCTCGTGTCGCCGCGTGTGGCTCGACCCCGCCCCCGCGGCGCACGGCCCCGCCGTCCAGGCGGTGCGCGACGCCGACCTCGTCCTGTTGGGCCCCGGCAGCCTGTTCACCAGCGTTCTCGCCGACCTGGCCGTCCCGGGACTCGCCGATGCGGTGGCTTCGGCGCCCGGGATCCGGGCCTACGTCTGTAACGTCATGACCCAGCCCGGCGAGACCGAGGGGTTTGACGCCGCCGACCACGTCGAACGCGTGCTGGCCGCGCTTCCCGGAGAGCTCGACGTGGCGATCGTGCACGACGGCGCGCTCGACCCCGAGGCGGTCGCCAGGTACGCCGCCGGCGGTCAGGAGCCGGTGCACTCGGCGCACGAGCGGATTGAGGCGATGGGCCTGAGAGTCGTGGCCGCGGACCTCGCCGAGGCGGGGGAGGTGGTTCGCCACAACCCCGAGGCCCTGGCGCGCGTGGCGCTCGAGCTGGCGTCCCGCACCGCAGCCGCCGGCCCGTAGCGCGCTGCGGGACGACCGGCGGGGGCCGGGATCAGCGACGAAGCGGTGGGCGAAAGCCCGCCGCCTCGGCCTTCGCGGCCGACGCGAAGCACCGCTCGGGCTTGGTCCGTTCGTAGCTGGGGTCGCCCGGGCGGTGGTAGATGCCGCTCGGGAGGTTGCCCTTGATCGGCCGATCGTCGGGGCACGGCGTGCCCTCTGGGGGCGCATCGCTCTGAGGGGCCCCGGCCTGCGCACCCGCGGTCGCCCCGGCGCACGCGCCCCACAGGCCGCGCCGCGCGCGCCGCGCGCGGCGCTCGGTGGCCTCGAGCCGCGACCGCCGCGCGAACTGCCGGTTGCGATAGGCGAAGACCTCGGCGTGGCCCGAGCGCACGAGCTGCTCGTTCACCATGCGCCCCCGGCGCTCCACGTAGGCGAGCAGCCGGCCGAAGCGGTCGCGTACCTCACCGCGGGGATCGAGGACGATCTGCACCGCCGCGCCCTTCGGCAGGAGCTGACGAGCACGCCGGGTCGCCTCCGGGCCGAAGCACTCCGCCGGCTCACCCGGCGCCACGCTCTCGGGGGTGTCGATGCCGAGCAGCCGGACACGCATCCGCACGCCGTCGACGTTGGCGACGACGGTGTCGCCGTCGACGACGCGCTCGACGAATCCGGGCAGTCGGGCGCCGGGACCGATGCTTGCCGCGCCCCCCTCGCCCGCCCCGTCCCGGGGCTCGGCGGCGCAGCCGGCGCCGAGCGACGCGGCGGCCAGGACGGCGAAGAAACCGCTGCACAGCCTCCCTAAATGCACACCGACATGGTGGCAGGGGCCCACGACGGCCCGTGGTAGGGTGCCTCGGCCTCAGCCCTGCCAAAAAAAGGTGGACCATGAGCGTGACGGTCGGGATCAACGGGTTCGGTCGCATTGGCCGTAACGTCTTCCGCGCGGCGGCCACCCGTGGCGCCGACATCGAGATCGTGGCGGTCAATGACCTCACCGACTCCGCGTCGTTGGCCCACCTGCTCAAGTACGACTCGATCTTCGGGCGCTATCCAGGCGAGATCAGCGCCGAGGACGACGCGATCGTGGTCGACGGACGAAGGGTCACGGTGCTGTCCGAGCGCGATCCGGCCAAGCTTCCGTGGAGCGAGCTCGGGGTCGAGCTCGTCATCGAGAGCACGGGCTTCTTCGCCTCGGGCGAGGCGTCCAGGGCGCACCTCGACGCCGGCGCCAAGAAGGTCATCATCTCGGCGCCGGCAAAGGCCCCGGACCTCACGGTCGTACTGGGCGTCAACGACGACCAGTACGACCCCGACAAGCACGACATCGTGTCCAACGCATCATGTACCACCAACTGCCTGGCGCCCGTGGTCAAGGTGCTCCGGGACGAGTTCGGCCTCGTGTCCGGCTTCATGACGACCTGCCACAGCTACACCAACGACCAGCGCATCCTCGATCTGCCGCACAAGGACCTTCGGCGGGCGCGAGCCGCCGCGCTCTCGATCATCCCGACCTCCACCGGCGCCGCGCGCGCCATCGGCCAGGTCATGCCCGAGCTCGACGGCAAGCTCGACGGCATCGCGTTGCGCGTGCCGACCCCCGACGGCTCCGTGATCGACCTGGTCGCCGAGGTCGAGCGCGAGACGACCGCCGCCGAGGTCAACGCCGCGCTTCGCGCCGCCGCCGAGGGTCCCATGAAGGGCATCCTCGGCTACACCGAGGAGCCCATCGTGTCGCGAGACATCGTGGGCGACCCCATCAGCTCGCTCCTCGACGGCAGCCTGACGATGGTCAGGGGCAAGACCGTCAAGACCATCTCGTGGTACGACAACGAGTGGGGCTACTCGTGCCGCGTCGTCGATCTGGCCGAGCGCCTCCTGCCCGGCTAGTGGCCACCATCGCACGGATCGACGATCCGGGCATCGACTGGCGCGGCGCGCGCGTGCTCGTGCGCTCCGACCTCAACGTGCCCCTGTCCGCGGACGGGCGCATCACCGACGACGCGCGCATTCGGGCCTCCGTGCCGACGCTGCGTTATCTGCTCAAGCACGGTGCCTCGGTCGCCGTCTCGTCGCACCTGGGCCGTCCGGGGGGCGAGGTCGTCCCGGCCCTGAGCCTGGCTCCGTGCGCCGAGCGTCTGGGCCGGCACCTGGTGCGTCGGGTCGAGCTCCTTCCGGACAGCGTTGGCGCCGTCGTCGCGGACCGCGTGGCGCAACTCGGGCCCGGCGAGATCGTGATGCTCGAGAACCTGCGCTTCCACGCCGGCGAAGAGGCGAATGCCCCCGCTCACGCCGACGCCCTGGCTCGGGGCTTCACCCACTACGTGGACGACGCCTTCGGCGCGGCGCATCGGGCGCACGCGTCCACCGAGGCCGTCGCCCGTCGCCTGCCGGCGAGCGCGGGATTCCTCCTGTCGCGCGAGGTCGACATCATCGGCGGCCTGCTCGTCGAGCCGGCATTGCCGTTCGTGGCGATTCTGGGCGGGGCCAAGGTCAGCGACAAGCTTCCGCTCGTCGAAAGCCTGCTGGCGGTCTGCGGTCGCATCCTCGTCGGCGGATCCATGTGCTTCACCTTCCTCGCGGCCCTCGGCGATCCCGTCGGCCGCAGCAAGCACGAGGGGCCCGAGGCTCAGGCGATGGCGCGCTCGCTGCTCGAGGCCGCTGGGCGCGTCAACTGCACGCTCCAGCTCCCCGTCGACATCCTGGTGGCCAACCGCTTCGATGAGGACGCCGACTTGGAGGTCTTCCCCAGCGATTCCATGCCCGCGGACAAGATCGGCGTCGACATCGGGCCCCGCACGGCGGCCAGCTACCGCGAGGCCATCGAGGCCGCGGGGACGATCTTCTGGAACGGC
>JAUVQP010000120.1 GCA_030598075.1 Miltoncostaeaceae bacterium
GAGGCTGTCCGCGAGGATCCCGCCGACGATCTCGACGACCATGAACGAGGCGGTGAGGGAGAGCGTGATGCCGAGGGCGACGAGGCGCCCCCGGCGATCGCTCTCCGGCGTGCCGCCCCCGGGTCCATGATGGCCGCCCATCACTCCACCGTAGGCCACGTGGGGTCGCGTCCGCAGTCCGCGGCGCCGATGGAGGGCGCGCCGCCGCCAACCTCGCGACCTACGAGCGGCGGGCGAGAGGATGGCGCTCCGACCCGGTGCGGGTACCCGGCTACGTCGCCGCCCACTCCGGCGACTTCGAGATGCCGGGCGCCGACCCGTCGCCGGCGATGGTCGACGAGGCATCGCGGCCGGTCACCGGCATCGCCTCCGTCCGGGTCGTCGCGGCCCGGGCCGCAGAGCCGCCGGTCTGGGACGACGCCGTGGTGGTCGCGCTCGGAGCGGGCCCTGTCGAGCTCGACGTGACCGCCGCCGCCCGCGTCTGGTCGGAGCGCGTCTACGAGCCCCTCCGCCGTCGCCGCGGGCTCGGCGAGGCACCGATCGCGCCTCCGGACTCACCGTTCGAGGCCGCGAGATTCGCGGAGTAGCTATGCTGTGCGCGAGTTCGGTGCGTGGTTGGTCGTTGGGGTTCGCGAACGACGGGCGGCGGACCCTCGCCGCGCGACGTCCTCGGTCTTCGGGGTTCGGCGCCGCGGCGGGAGACGATCACGAAGGGGCCCTCGTGGCACGACACAGCGTGGTGATTCGGCTTGCCGGAGAGTCCGGCGAGGGGGTCATCAGCTCGGGAGACATCCTGACTCAGGCCGCGGCCCGGGGCGGATATTGGACCCAGACGTTTCGCACCTACCCCGCCGAGATCAAGGGCGGCCCGTGCATGTACCAGGTCCGCATGGGCGACCGGAAGATCTACAGCCATGGTCGCGAGGTCGACCTGCTCGTCTGCTTCAACCAAGAGGCGTGGGATCTGCACCACGACGCGCTCGGGTCCGAGGGCGCCATCCTCTACGACACGGGTGTCGACATTCCCGACGAGTACGCCGAACGCGCCCGCCCCGTGCGCATGGAGCAGCTCGCCAAGGAGCTCGGAGGGTCGCTTCGGGCGAAGAACATGGTCGCGGTGGGCGCCGTCAGCGGAGTGATCGACTTCGACACCGCGCCCATCGAGGAGCTGGTCCTCCGTCGCTATGCCCACAAGCAGGGGGTGGCCGACGCCAACATCGCGGCGCTCCACGCCGGCGAGGCGGAGGGCGGCGACCTGTCTGGGGCGCTGGCGATCGTCGATCCCGTCGAGGTCGAGGAGGACCGCGTCCTCATGTCGGGGAATCAGGCCCTCGCGCTGGGAGCCGTCGCCGCGGGTCTGGACTACTTCGCGGGTTACCCGATCACCCCCGCGTCCGACATCCTCGAATGGCTCTCGGCGAAGCTGCCCCAGACGGGTGGGATCACCATCCAGTGCGAGGACGAGATCGCCTCGTTGTCGTCGGTTCTCGGGGCCTCCTACGCCGGCGCCAAGGCCATGACCGCGACCTCCGGCCCGGGCCTCTCGCTGATGTCCGAGCTGCTCGGGCTGGCGGGGGCCGCCGAGATCCCCTGCGTCATCGTCGACGCGCAGCGCGGCGGCCCGTCGACCGGCCTGCCGACGAAGACCGAGCAGTCGGATCTCGCTCACGCGCTGTACGGCGGACACGGCGAGGCCCCCCGCGTCGTGATGGCGCCGGTCAGCGTCGCCGACTGCTTCTGGGCGGCGGTCGACGCCTTCAATTTCGCCGAGCGCTTTCAGGTCCCGGTGATCATCCTGACCGACCAGGGCCTCGCCACGCGCATGGAGGTCATCGAGCGGCCGGACACCTCGGCGGTCGATCGCTGGCCGCGCGTCACCGCGGAGGGCATCGCCGCAGAGGACTACAAGCGCTACGAGTACACCGAGGACTCCGTCTCGCCCATGGGGATCCCCGGTCAGCCCAGCGGTCAGCACGTAGCCACGGGAATCGAGCACGACGAGTATGGGAACCCGGGCTACACGCCCGAGATTCACGTCGGCATGCAGCGAAAGCGCTGGGCCAAGCTCGACCCGCTCGCGGACGGCTTGGCGAACCATGTGCATCACGGGGAGGAGCAGCCCGAGATCGCGATCATCGGCTTCGGGTCCACCTACGGCTCGGTGCGCGAGGCTGTGGAGCGGGCCGCGGACGAGGGGCTCTCGATCGGCATGTTCTACCCGCGCGTCCTCGGGCCGTTCCCGGTCGAGCGGGTTCGCGAGTTCACCGACAACGCACGGCGGGTGATCGTTCCGGAGGTGAACTTCACCGGCCAACTCGCGCGTCTGGTGCGTGGCGAGTGTGGCATCTCGGTCGACGGAAGGGCCAAGTCGGACGGGTTGCCCTTCACGGCCGAGGACATCTACGAGCTGATCGTCGTCCAGGAGGTCACCGCGTGAGCGTCGAGACACCCAAACCGAAGGACTACAAGTCCGACCTCAAGCCGATCTGGTGTCCCGGGTGCGGCGACTTCGGGGTGCTCGCGTCGCTCTATCGTGCCTTCGCCGAGCTCGAGCTCGACCCCGCCAAGACGGTCATCGTCTCGGGTATCGGCTGCTCCAGCCGCCTCCCCGGCTTCGTCAAGACCTACGGCTTTCACACCCTGCACGGCCGTCCGCTGCCCGTCGCGATGGGGGTCAAGCTGGCCAATCCGGAGCTGACCGTCATAGCCGTGGGCGGCGACGGCGACGGCTTCGCGATCGGCATCGGCCACTTCCCGCACGCCGCGCGCAGGAACATCGACATCACCTATCTGGTCATGGACAACGAGATCTACGGCCTCACCAAAGGGCAGGTGTCGCCCACGTCGGCCGTCGACCACAAAGCGCCCACCACGCCGTGGGGCAACCTCGAGACGCCGATCAACACCCTCGCGTTTGCGGTGGCGTGCAGCGCATCGTTCGTGGCGCGTGGCGCGTCCTTCAACACCAAGGCCCTCACCGAGCTGATCGTTCAGGGCGTCGAGCATCCCGGGTTCTCGTTCATCGACGCCCTCTCGCCCTGCGTGGTCTTCCACAACACCCAGGACGAGTGGAAGAATCTCGTCACCGATGTCGCTCCCGACCACGACGTCGCCGACCGGACGCAGGCCTTCGACCTGGCCCTGCGGGGCGGCTTCTCCCTCGGCGTCGTGTACCGCGAGCGCCGGCCGACGCTCAACGAGCGTTACGCGCAGCTTCTCGGGGCGGCGAAGACGAGCGACGTCGACGCGATGCTCGACGCGTTCACCGCCCGAGAGGGCGTGGCCATGGGCGGCCCGGCCGCCTCGTAGCTCGTCGCCGGCTGAGCGCCGGCTGAGGGCCGGCGCCCCGCGCTCGCCGCCCGTCTCCCGGAGTGCCCTCGGCGATGGCGGCCGACCGCCGCGGTTGCGTTCTTCGAGGCCGCTCCATAGCCTCGCGGCACCAGATGTAGAGGGAGAAGAGCGTGCACTCCGCCCCGTGGATGACGACGCGCCACCTCGTGCCCGCGGCGCTCGGGACCGTGGCGCTCGCGGCGCTCCCGGCCACGGCGGCCCCGCCCGCGGTCGCGTGGACCGACGCCGCCGCGCTGAGCGCTCCCGCTCGGGCGGTCGGGCTGGCCGCGCTCGCTCTCGACGCCGACGGCGACGGGGTCGTGGTCTGGAACGCGTGCACCGCGAGCTACGAGGAGGGCGAGTGTCCGACGCGCTTCGTGAACGAGTCCCGCGCGTTCCGCGGCGGCGCGTTCGAGCCGACGCGACGTGTGTCGGGCGGCAGCGTCGCTCAGCTCCAGGTCTCGTCGAGCCGTGGCGGCGCGACCGCACGATGGCAGACGTTCGCCACCGGGGCGTGGCGCCAGTCGAGCTCCAGCATCGGCCAGCGCTGGGGCGCCGTGCGGCGTTCGAGTCCGCCCGCGGGCGGTGGCGCGGCCGTGGCGACGAACGCATCGGGCCAGGCGATCTCGGCGTACCTCAGCGGACCTCTCGGCTCGCAGTCCCTCGTCGCGCGGTATCGACGGGGCGCGGGCGCGAACTGGGGTCCGCCCCGCAGGATCGCCGGGCCGAGCCTCGATCCGAGCAGCCCCCTGGCGATGATCGACCGCGGCGGGCGCGCGAGCGTCGTCTGGGTCACGCCGATTCCGCGTCTTTCGGCCGACGACGCCGGTCAGATCCGCGCGTCGCGCCGGCGCGGCGACGGCCGCTACGTGACGACCACGATCACGTCGGCGGGCACCGCGGCGACACGTCCCGTGCTGGCCTCCAACGATCGAGGTGACGCCGTGGTCGCCTACACCGCCTGCCGGCCGTCGATGTTCAGCGGCATCGACGGCGAGTGCGCGACGTGGAGTGGCGTGCAGGCCGCCGTGCGGGTCGCGGGCGCGCGGAGGTTCCAGACACCCAGAGCCGTGTCGCTACGCAGGGACGGCGACGCCTCGTTCGTCTCGGCGACCTTCAGTCCCACGCGACGCGCGATGGTCGCGTGGAACGACGCGACGGGCCTGCGCGCGGCGACGGCGGCTCGCCGCGGCGGCTGGACGCGCATCACGATCTCCGGAGCGCCACTGGGAGGTGCCAGCCTCGCCGCCAACGCGTCCGGCAACGGCGTCATCGCGTGGGGCGAGGGAAATGCCGGCGGCGGCGATCAGATCATCCAAGCGTCCCCGTTCGGTCCGGACGGGGCGGTGGGACCCGCCCAGCAACTGTCGGGCGTCGCGCTCTTCAACGAGACGCCGCAGCTGGCCGTGAGCGACTCGGGGCGCGCGTTGCTCGTCTGGGCCAACGCCGCGACGATCGGAAGCCCGGGGCTCCGGTACAGCACGACGGCGCTTCGCTAGCGCCCCCGCACGCGTTCGTCCGCGTCCCGCGCGGCGGCTGCCATCCGTTCGCGCCACTCGGCCACCCGGGCGGCGAGCTCCGCGTCCGCGAGCGCCAGGATCTGGGCCGCGAGCAGCCCGCCGTTGCGCGCTCCGTCGACGGCCACGGTCGCCACCGGCACGC
>JAUVQP010000095.1 GCA_030598075.1 Miltoncostaeaceae bacterium
GAGAGTCTTCAGCGAGGGCAGCGAGCGCTCCTGGTCCAAGGCGACGGCCACGCGCCGCCGACCCGTTCCCAGGTCGCTTACACCTCGGGCTGCCCGTTCCTGCCCACACCGTTCCGATGCCTCCGCTACTGCGCTCTCGGGGACGTTGGCGCGCATTGCCCCGAGAGAACCCCGCCGAGCGAGGACGTGGCGTCATCGACAAAACGGGGCCCGCGGCGATGACCGAAGACACCGCCGCCGCCGCGCCTCGCAGCGCGGCGAACGCTTCCCGACGGGGCACACTCATGCGGCGTGACGAAGGTCTCGCCGCCGGGATAGGTGGCCGCGAGGCCGAGCTGCTCCTCGACGCGCAGTAGCTGGTTGTACTTGGCCACCCTCTCGCTCCGCGCCGGGGCCCCGGCCTTGATCTGGCCCGCGCCGGTGGCCACCGCGAGATCGGCGATGAAGGTGTCCTCCGTCTCCCCCGAGCGGTGGGACACGATGCATGCGTAGCCGTTGCGCGAGGCGAGGTCCATCGCCGCCAGGGTCTCCGAAAGCGTCCCGATCTGGTTCAGCTTGATGAGGATGGCGTTCGCGGCCCCGGCGTCCACTCCGGCCTGAAGCCGCTCGGAATTCGTCACGAAGAGATCGTCGCCGACGAGCTGCACACGATCGCCGAGCCGTTCGGTGAGAGCCGCCCAGCCCTCCCAGTCCTCCTCGTCCATGCCGTCCTCGATCGACACGATCGGATACCGCTCGACCAGATCGACCCAGTACTCCACCATCTGCTCGGAGCTGAGGGTGCGCCCCTCCCCTTCCAGGCGATATGCGCCGTCCGAGTGGAATTCGGTCGAGGCGGGGTCCAGCGCCAGGGCGACATCGTCGCCCGGCTCGTATCCGGCCGCTCCGATCGCGGACATGATGATCTCGAGCGCCTGCTGATTGCTCTCGAGATCGGGGGCGAACCCCCCTTCGTCGCCGACGCCCGTGGCGAGCCCTCGGGACACGAGCTCCCCCTTCAGGGCGGCGTAGACCTCGGAGCCGATACGCAGCGCCTCCGCGAACGAGCGGGCGCCGATCGGCGCGATCATGAACTCCTGGAGATCGACCGAGTTGTCCGCGTGCACTCCGCCGTTGAGGATGTTCATCATGGGAACCGGCAACCGGTTGGCCTGCGCGCCACCGATGTAGCGATAGAGCGGAAGCCCGGAGTCGGCCGCCGCGGCTTGGGCGGTGGCCAGCGAGCAGCCGAGGATGGCGTTCGCACCGAGGCGGCCCTTGTTCGCCGTGCCGTCGAGATCGACCATCGTACGATCGATGATGGCCTGGTCCAGCGCGTTCATTCCCAGAAGGACACCGCGAAGCTCGTCCTCGACGTTCGCAACCGCCCTCAGCACGCCCTTCCCGCCGTAGACGTCACCGTCACCGTCGCGAAGCTCAACCGCCTCGAACGCTCCGGTCGACGCCCCCGAGGGCACGGCCGCTCGCCCGAGCGCTCCCGAGTCGAGGCCGACCTCGACCTCGATCGTGGGCTGGCCGCGCGAGTCCAGAATCTGACGGGCGGTCACGCGGGAGATCGTGGGCATGCGCACTCCGGGGCGGTCGAGAAATGGGCGCCCGAGTCTACCCCCGCGTTGGCCGAAGCCGCGGCCCAAGGAGGCCAGGGACTACCCCGGGGACACGGTCGGCGCGGGGTCGGCCCTCGGTAGCGAGATGCGGAAGGTCGCGCCGCCGTTCGGCCCGCGCCGGACCGTGACGTCTCCGCCGTGGGCGTCGATGACCCGCTTCACGACGGTCATCCGGAACCCGGCGGCCATCGACGCCCGGGAGCTGACCGGGCCCACACGCTCGGGCTCGAAGAGGTCCGCCAGGTCCTCCTCGGCGAGATCCAAGCCGTTGTCGGCGATCTCGACCAGGGAGACGTCGGCGTCCGCGCCGACGCTGACCTCAGCCCGACCCCCGGCCGGGGTGAAGCGCAGGGCGTTCAGGATCAGGTTGCTGATGACGCGGGAGAGACCGGCCCGATCGCCCCGCACGGGCGACGAGCCGTCGATCAGCAGGATGAACTCCACTCCCAGGCGACGGGCACCCGCCGCCGCCGCCGCGCAGGCCTCGCTCGCGAGCTCGGCGAGGTCGAGATCCGTGTGCGGCGGGGCGTCCGGGCCACCCACGTCTCCGAGCGTCATCAGATCATCGACCAGTTGCTCCAGCCGGCCGGCATTCCGGGTCGCGGCGCCCAGCAGCTCGAGCACCTCATCGTCCTCCTCCCCGGGCAGCATGTCCTGGACGTCGGACAGGTAGCCCATCACGGAGGTCAGTGGCGTGCGCATCTCGCGCGACACCAGGGCCATCAGCGTCGTCTCTGGAACGGCCGCTGCCGCTGCCGCCTCGGCGCGTGCGGTGGCAAGCCCCGCGACGACAGCCCCGTGTTGCGATCCTCCGAGCTGGGCCTCGCCCCACGCAGCGCCGATCACCGTTGCCACGAAGCCGTCGTCGGGCAGGGCGGCGAGAGCGACCTGGGCGACGAACCTCTCGCCGTCGGCCCGCCGCAGCGTCCATGCGAAGGACGACGCGGTGCCATCCATCGCCGCGGCTCGAGCCGCCTCGAACTCGGACGGGCTCGACCACGCCCACAGGGGCGCGTCCCAGCCGCGGCCGACGATCGAGGAGGCCGGGAGCCCCACCTGGGCGAGCAGGAACTCGTTGGCGCCGGTCACCCGAGCGTGCCGGTCGAGGGTCATGACGCCCACCCCGAGCTCCCTGAGAACCGCCGCCTCGCGTCGCGCGTCGGCCCTCGCGCGCCGGCCGGACCGACGCTCGCGCACCGCGAACACGGTCGCGCAGACGACGACCACCACGCAGGCGGCGAGGAGGGCACCGACACGACCTTCCTCCGCGAGCGGTGATGGAAGACTGAAGGCGGCGAGCGCCACGCCCGACGCCAGAGGCAGCGCTAGGGCGGCGGCGACGCCTGCGGTCATGGGTCCCGGCGCCACACTTGGGCTATCGGGCACCCGACCGGGGCGCGAGTCACCCCTTCAGGGGATCATTCCGCCTCGCGTCGCGCCCGCCGGTAGTACGCGAGCCAGGCTGAGCCGTCGAGACTCTCGATCGACTCCCCGGCCCGCTCGGCCTTTGCCGCTGCCGCCTCGACCCGCCGCCGGAACCGCCGCGCGGCGGTTCGCAGCGCGATCTCCGGATCGACGCGGAGCGCACGCGCAGCCGCGATGCAGGCGAAGAGCACGTCGCCGAGCTCCCGCTCCCCGGGCTCGCCCGCGAGCTCGTCCACCTCCTCGGCCAACTTCGCAAGCGCCTCCTCGACGCCCGGGAACTCGAACCCGACCGACGCCGCCCGCTGTTGCGTCTTGGTCGCGTATGCGAGTGCGGGAAGGCCCGCGGGGAGGTCGTGAAAGATCCCCTGGTCGGCTCGCTCCTCACGCTTGCGTTGTTCCCAGAGATCGCGGACGCGGTCCGCGCCATCGGCGTCGACGTCCCCATAGACGTGCGGATGACGTTCGATCAGCTTGCTCGTCTGGCCGCGCGCGATCCGGCCGAGATCCGCGCCGCCGTCCTCCTCGGCGAGCTGTGCAAGGAACACGGACTGGAACAGCAGGTCGCCGAGCTCATCGGCGAGGGCGTCAGGGTCGCCCGACGCGACCGCCTCCGCAACCTCGAAGGCCTCTTCGACGGTGTGGGGCACGATCGAGCTCGCCGTCTGCGCGCGATCCCAGGGGCACTCCCGTCGCAGGTGGGCGCCCACGCTCGCCAGGGCCGCCACCCCGGCTCCGATCGCCCTCTCGCGCAAGGCGCCGCGCGACGGCATCGTGCGCGCAGAGGGAAGGCGGCCGGCCAAGGCATGGGCCTCCGTGTCGGGGGCCACGACGGTGGCGCCGGCCGGCGCAGGGGCGTCACCCGGAAGGATCTCGACACTCACCCCGAACGGACCGAGCAACTCCGCCGCCGCCCGCGAGCCCACCACCCGGGGACACTCCCGAAGCGCCTCGACGGCCGCGGCAGGGACGGAGTCCGGCGCCCCCGGCCCGAGCGCGACGATGGTGATCAGAGCGGACGTGGGCGGCTCAGCCGCCGGTGGGCCCGCCCGGCGGCTCGTCGGCGGGCGGCGGCTCCGTGCCCTCCTGCGGCACGACGACGTCCTCCGCGGAGTCGGGGCGCAGGCTCTCCTCGGCGTAGATCGTGCGCTCGTCCCATCCCTCGACAATCTCGTCGCGCCACTCGGTGAACTCCTCTTGGCGCCGCGCCGCGAGCTGGCTGGTCTTGATCTGCTGCCGGGCTTCCCCGAACGGGGTCGTGCTCGCCGGCGTGACCTGCACGATGATGACGTGCCAACCGAACTGGGTCTTCACGGGGTCGGAAATCTGCCCGTCCTTGAGCTTGAACGCGACCTCCTCGAACTCGGGCACGAGCTGACCGCGCTGAATGGCGCCGAGGTCGCCCCCCTCCGGCGCGGATCCCGTGTCGATGGAGTTCTCTCGTGCGAGCTCCGCGAAGTTCTCTTCGCTCGCCTGCTCGCGGAGTGAGCGCGCCTCGGCCTCCGTCTCCACGAGGATGTGCGCCGCAGTACGTCCGGCGGGCTCGCTGAACTGGTCCTTGTTGTCCGCGTAGAACTGTCGCGCCGCGGAGTCGCTGAAGCGGACACCCCGCGTGACCTGGTTGAACAGCTTCGGCTGCTGGAGCTGGAAGCGCACGATGCGGCGCGCGTCCGCCCGGGTGATGTTCGACTCGTCCAGGAACGCGTTGAACTGCTCGTCGGAGCCGTCGAAGTTCTGGGTCTTGATCGTCTCCAACTCGTCGTCCACGTCACTCTTCGTGACGCGGCAGGGAGCTCCGCACCGTCGTGCCTCGAAGTCGACGACGCGCTGGAGCATGAGGGTCTCGAGCGCCTGTCGCCGCGCCTGCTCGAAGCCCTCGCTCCCCTCCTCCGGAAAGCTCGCCCCCTGCTGCTCGGCCTGCGCCCGCTGTTGGTCCAGCGCCCGGTCCAGCTCCGCCGCGCTGACGCTCGCGTCGCCCACCTGGGCGACGACGTCGTCCGGCAGGTCCGCGACCTGGCCGCCACCGCCGCAGGCGGCGAGTCCAACGCTGATCGCTCCCGCCACGACGACCAGGGAAGTGGCTCTGCGCACGCGAGTCCTCGTCACCGGAGGCGATGCTAGCACGGGCCCGGAACCCCACCGTTATGGGATGTTTAAGGTCAATTCACGATGTCTTCGCGGGCCGCGCCGTCCGCCGCTGCGAGCACATCGTCCATGGCGTCGAGCAGAGCCTCGGCCGCCGCGAGGCGCGCCGCGGGCGGTCCTTCGGCGGGCACCGAGACGTACGCCACGCGCGAGGCGTACGTCGCGCGAGGGAGCGCTGAGCGGAGCGCTCGCAGTTGCGAGCTCGCCAGGTGCACCGGAGCCACCGTGACCCGCCCTCCCCGCGCGGACGCGGCCTCGGCTCCGGCGCGGAGCACCTTGATCCGTACGCGCTGAAGCGTGAGCAGCACGAGAACGGAATCGGGAAGGGGCCCGAAGCGGTCCTCGATCTCCTCGCCGATCGACTCGACCGCGGCGAGGTCACCGCAGAGGGCGATGCGGCGGTGGATGTCGATCTTCGCCGCCTCGAGCGAGATGTAGTCGGCCGGGATGAACGCCGAGACCGGGATCTCGACCCGCGGCTCGATCTCCCGCTCCGGCCCGCCGTCGCGCAGCGCGATCGCCTCCTGCAGCATCTCGACGTACAGCTCGAAGCCGACCGCGGCCACCTCGCCGCTCTGCTCATCCCCCAAGAGGTTTCCGGCACCGCGGATCTCGAGATCGCGCATCGCGATGCGGAGCCCCGACCCGAGCTCCGTGTAGTCGGCGAGGGAGCGCAGCCGGGCGGCCGCATCCCGGGAGAGCCCGCCGGCGTCCGGATAGAGCAGGTACGCGTGCGCCGTGATGTCGGAGCGGCCCACACGGCCGCGGATCTGGTAGAGCTGACTGAGGCCAAGCTGGTCGGCCCGCTCCACGATCAGCGTGTTGGCGCGCGGGATGTCGAGGCCGGACTCGATGATGCTCGTGGAGACCAGCACGTCGGCCTCCCCGCGAACGAAGCCCAGCATGCGGTCCTCGAGCTCGCGCTCGGGCATCTGGCCGTGAGCGACCACCACGCGCAGCCTCGGCGCCAGCCCGCGAATGCGCTCGGCCGCCTCATTGATGGTCTCGACGCGATTGTGGAGCACGAAGCTCTGGCCCCGTCGCGCGGCCTCGCGTTCGAGCGCCGCTTTGACGAGATCGTCGTCGTACTCGCCAACGTGGGTCGCCACCGGGCGGCGGCCCCTCGGCGGTGTCTCGATGACGCTGATGTCCCTCAGC
>JAUVQP010000158.1 GCA_030598075.1 Miltoncostaeaceae bacterium
ACGCGGCTCGCCAGCGAGACCGGCGCCGGCCAGTGGGGTTCGGCGTTGTCGTTCGCGTGCCGCCTCGTGGGCCTCGAGTGCAAGATCTACATGGTGCGGGCGTCGTTCGACGCGAAGCCCTATCGCAGATCCATGATCGAGACCTGGGGCGGCGAGTGCGTCGCCAGTCCGTCCTCCGACACCCAGGCCGGTCGCGCGATCCTCGACGACGATCCAGCCAGCCCCGGCAGCCTCGGCATGGCCATCAGCGAGGCGGTCGAGGATGCCGCGACCCGGGACGACACGAAGTACGCGCTGGGCAGCGTGCTGAACCATGTCCTGCTCCACCAGACGATCGTCGGTCAGGAGGCCCGGGCGCAGCTCGAGGCAGCGGGCGCCTCGCCGGACGTCGTCATCGGCTGCGTGGGTGGAGGGTCCAACTTCGCCGGGCTGGTCTTCCCGTTCCTTGCCGACGTCGCGGCCGGCAGCGAGATCAGGGTCATCGCCGCGGAGCCGGCCGCGTGCCCCACGCTGACGCGCGGCCACTACGGATACGACTTCGGCGACACGGCCCAGCTGACCCCACTTCTTCCCATGTACTCGCTGGGCCACGGGTTCGTGCCGCCGCCGATTCACTCCGGGGGTCTGCGATACCACGGGATGGCGCCGCTCGTGTCCCACCTGGTCCACATCGGGCTCGTCGAGGCTCGCGCGTATCACCAGCGCGAGTGCTTCGCCGAGGCGGTTCGCTTCGCTCGGTCGGAGGGGATCATCCCGGCACCCGAGCCGTCCCACGCCCTCCGCGCGGTACGAGAGGAGGTCGAGCGGGCCGAGCAGGAGGGGGTACGGCGCACGATCCTGTTCAACCTCTGCGGCCACGGGCACTTCGACATGTCGGCGTACGACGACTACCTGTCCGGCGCGATGGTCGACTACGAGCTTCCGCAGGAAGCGCTCGATACGGCCGCCGACGCCATGGCTGGGCTGCCCACCCCGTAGACGAACGCTACGCCGCCCCCTCGCCGTCCTCGTCGGGAGCGGCCGCCTCGGCGGCCGCGCGGCGGGCGACGCGCCGTTGGCTCGACCAGACGCCGCCGACGATCAGCGCCCCGATAAGGAGGTAGGGGAGCCCGAACAGCAGTCGGTTCTCGTCGAGGCCGACCAAGAAGAGGACGCCGCCCGCCGCGAAGATGAGGCCAAGGGCATAGGAGAAGATGATCCCGGTTGGGCTCATCGGGCTACTGCTCGCCGAAGTGCGCCCGGATCGCCTCAACCACCGCCGGAGCCAGCGCGTCCCACGCTTCCTCGTCCTCCTTCGTCACGCTCACGAAGTTCGAGGTCATGAAGACGTTGGTGACTCCGGGCAGCGCGAAGATGCTCGCGCCCAGCGGCGAGTCGCCCGAGTCCGACCCCGCTCGAAACGTCTCGCTGCGCTGCTCGGTCGACGGCCGGTCGAGCGTGAACTTCAGCGCGTTGGGGTTGGGCGTGGCCTCCGGGACGATCTGAACCATCAAAAACCTCACTTTTCGCGCCCATATTCCACCTTATGTGGTGCCAGAACGATCACCAGAGCGAATTCTCGGCCGATGGACGAGTACAGGGCCTCGAATTGAGAGCCCGCGACTTGAAAGGTAGCGAGATGTCGGCCTCGACCGACCCTCCCGCCCAGTCAGCCCCCTCCACGCCGCGACCGACGAGCGGCCCGGTCTGCTCCTGGTGCTTCGGCGCCGGACAGTATCTCGAGCGTTTGGATGTCGAGCACGTGCGTGCGTATCTGCCGATCGTATGCCAGGGCTGCATGGGGAGCGGGCACCGCACGAGCTGACGGCGCGGGAGCCCTCGGCGCTCCCCGGGTAGCATCCGCCGTGTGGTGACTCCGCGCGCCGACGACCGCCAGCGCCTGGCGACTCTTCTGCGCGAGCGCGCCCTCACGCGCGAGTCGGTCGTGCTCAGCTCCGGAAGGCGCTCGTCGTACTACTTCGACGTCCGACAGGTGCTGCTCGACCCCGAGGGGGCGGAACTCGCGGGCCGTCTGGCCGCGGCTGAGCTGGAGGTCCACCGGCCCGTCGCGGTCGGAGGGCTCACGCTGGGCGCGGACCCGCTCGTATGCGCAACCACGGGCGCTGCGTGGGCTGAGGGGGTGCGCTGGACCGGGTTCTTCGTTCGGAAGGAGGCCAAGAGACACGGCCTCCAGCAGTGGATCGAGGGACCGTTCATCGAGGAGGGGACTCCGGTCGCCGTCGTCGACGATGTCCTCACCTCGGGCGGCTCCATCGCGACCGCGGTGGAGCGGGCCCGGCAGGCCGGAGCGCGCGTCGTGGCGGCCCTGGTCGTTATCGATCGTGAGGAGGGCGGGCGCGAGGCGCTGGCCGACACCCTGACCGACGCCCCCCTCATCGCGCTCTACCGAGCGAGCGAACTCGCCTCCGAGCAGTGAGCCCCGTGCGTCGCGTCCTCCGCGTGGCGGGCCCCAGCGCGACCATCGAGCGCGACGGAGGCCAGCGGGAGCTGCCGTTGGCGCCGCGGCTGCCGGGTGGCCCTCCGGTTGCCGGTGACCTCGTGGAAGTGCGCGAGACCGGTCGCGAGTCGATTGTCGTGGGGGTCAGGCCGCGCCGATCGAGCCTCGTGCGGGCGACCGCCGGCGGGCGGCGCGAGCGGACGATCGTTGCCAACGTCGACCTCCTGATCGTCGTTGCGGCCGCCGTTGATCCCCCCTTTCGGCCGCGGCTCGTCGACCGGTATCTCGTGGCCGCCGCGGCGGGTGGGATGGACGCCGCCCTCTGCGTCACCAAGACCGACCTGCCCCACGACTCCGGGGAACTGGCGGAGTTCGTCCACATCTACCGCGACGTGGGCTACCCGGTGGAGTGCGGCGTCGCCCGCGAGGCGGAGTTCGGCGATCGTGTGCGCGCGCTGATCGGCGACCGGATCGCTGCTCTGGCCGGGCACTCCGGGGTCGGCAAGTCCACGCTGGCCACCACGATGACCGGCGTCGATCGGGCGGTCCGCGAGGTCAACGAGCGCATCGGGAAAGGGCGTCACACGACCACCGACCCTCGTCTGATACCGCTTCCGGGCCGGGGCGCGGTTATCGACACGGCGGGGGTGCGGGCGTTCCATCTGCCGGCGATGGATGCCGACAGGTTGGCAGCCGGATTCCCCGAGATAGCCGCCGCGGCAGCGGACTGTCGGTTCCGTGGGTGTCGGCATGCCGGCGATCAGGGATGCGCCGTCCCCGGTCGGGTCCATCCCGCTCGTCTCGACTCCTATCGTCGCCTCCTCGCCGCCGAGCAGTCGACTTCGGAGCCGCGGCGCTCTTGACCGCACCCGAGGCGGCCCGTAGGTTCGGGGCCCGCCGTTTGGCTACGCCTGTCCAAGATCCGTCCCGGAGGATACAAATGAGCCGCCGCCGCTTTCTGCCGCCCCTTGCCGGTGGTGCCCAAAAAACGGGCTGGGAGGCCCTCGATAAGCACGTCGCCAGCGGCGACGCGCCCGCTCCTTCGGGCGGCGGCGGCAAGACCGGCTGG
>JAUVQP010000073.1 GCA_030598075.1 Miltoncostaeaceae bacterium
ACTGGTTCCCCACCTCCATCTGGTCGGAGGACCTGGTGCCCCAGGCGGCCACCACCCCGTCGCCACACGTCTGGCTCGACCCGTACGCGGTCGCGGCGGCGGCCGCCGGCAGGACGGAGCGCATACGACTCGGCGTGGGAGTCACCGACGTGGTGCGCCGCCACCCGGTGAGCCTGGCGCAGACGGCGCTCACCATGGACCACATCACCGGCGGGCGCTTCCTGCTCGGAGTCGGTGCCGGTGAGTCGCTCAACCTCGCACCGATCGGCCTGGACAATCGGCGCCCCCTGGCTCGTCTCGCGGAGGCGCTCGAGGTCATCCGGGCGCTGTTCGACTCTCCGGAGCCTCTCGATCTCGACGGCGAGTTCTTCACCCTCCGAGGAGCGGCGGTCGGTCTCCGTCCCTTCGGCGATCTACCGCCGCCGATCTGGATCGCCGCGCACCGGCCGCGCGGCCTCGATCTCGCCGGCCGCGTCGGCGATGGTTGGCTCCCCCTGGCAACCGATCCCGCCGAGTGGGAGGGCTGGTACGAGGTCGTACGGTCCGGGGCCGTAAGCGCCGGCCGGCCGGCCGGCGCCGTGACCCCGGGGCTGTACGCCCGCGTGGTCCTCGCCGAGACCCGCGGGGCCGCGGACGAAGCCATCGAGAACTCCCTGCTGCTGCGCTTCATCGCGCTGACGCGGCCGGACGAGGCCTTCGCCGCCCACGGCCACGAGCACCCTCTCGGCGCGGGCACCTTCGGCCTGGTCAGCTTTGTGCCCACCGGCCTCTCACGGGAGGATGCGCTGGCCCTGGCGAAACGGGTTCCCATCGAGGTGATCCGCGACACCGTCATCTCAGGGACGCCGAGCGATGTCGCGACCCGACTCGCCGCGTTCGCGTCCGCGGGCGCACGCCACCTCCAGCTCGCCAACCTGACCCCGTTGGCGGACCCCGGCCTCGCTGCCGCCTCGGAGGGCCTGCTCGGCGAGACCGTTCAAGAGTTGCGGGGCGCGTGAGGGGAGCCCTCGCGCTCAGCCTGGCCTTGGTGGCCGCGTTTCCCACGCTGGCGAGCGGGGCTCGGACGATCTCGTTCCCCGAGTGGTTCGCGATCCGCGCCGACTTTGCCGGCCGCACGCTCGTGTGGAGCGAGGCCGCCACCGTTCGGCTCGACCCCAGCAAGGGTGGCCGCGATCTGCCCGCCGGCCTGAGGCCGTTCGTCTACTACCGCATCCATACGTCGACTGCGCCGCTCGATCGCGCGCGTCGGGGGTTCGTGGGCGGGCCGGAGCAGCACGTGACGCTCCGCACACAGATCGCCCGTATGACGAGCGGTCGTGTCGCCGGCGACGGCGACGGTCGCTTTGTCATCGTGCCCGGCGCGCGGCGCTTCGCCGCTCCGGTCGTCTTCTGCTGCACCGCCGACGTCGAGACCGTGGTGGTAAGCGACGGGCGCGAGGACGCGCCGCGCCCGCTCTCGGCCACTCTCGACGGCGGCATCGTCCGCGCCCTGCTACGCGACCGCGCGGGTGGGATCACGCTCGTCTCAGCCGACCCGACCCAGCGAGTTCCAGAACTTCACTCCGCTCCGTTCCCCGGCAGCGCCACCGACGGGCTTGCGGGACTGGCAGAGGGCACCGTCGCGTGGGTCGACCCCGACACCCCGGGAACCCTGTCCTTCGGCGTGCCGAGCGACGGCGGGGTGGTCGGGCGGCGCTCGGTGCGCCTGCCCGGCAGGGCTCGGCGTCTCTGGGTGGATCGCGGCGTGGCGGTGGCCGCAGTCGCCCGGTCGCGGCGCATCGCCCTCGTCAGAGTCGACCTGACGACGCCCCGGCCGACCATCGTCTGGCAAGGCTCACGGCTGCCTCACGTGGCGATTGGGGAGGGCGCCGTGGTCGCGGCCGAGGGGTCTTCCGTCTTCGCGGCTCGGGCTGGACGGTTGCGGAGAATCACCAGGGCGAGAGGTCAGATCGCCGCGGTCGCCGCGTCCGGACGACGAATCGCCTGGTTCGAGCGCGTTCGCCGAAAGGGCGAGCGGCGCACGGTGGTCCGAATCGCTCGCATATCGTGAGACGGACTCGCACCCTGATAGCAACGCTCGCGACCGCGATGCTCACTCTTCCCGCCGGGGCGTCGGCGCTTGTCATCCCCGCCGTCCAAGACGACGCCCTTCCCAACGTCGAGGGTGCGGCGCTGGAGGCGCGCCTCGACGCGCTCGCGGCGACCGGTACGCGTGTCACGCGGGTTGACGTCTTGTGGAGCCAGGTCGCGCGCCGACGCCCGGCGAAGCCGCGCGATCCGGACGACCCCGCCTATGACTGGTCGCGCTATGACGCGATCCTGACGGGCCTGCGGAACCGCGGCCTCGGCACGATCGTCGATTTTTACCACACCCCCTCGTGGGCCTCGCGATCCGGACAGCCGTCCAGCGCGCCACGCACCGCGGACGGGTCCCGCTTCGCGGCGGCGCTGGCCCGTCGCTACTCCGGCGGCCATCGCGACCGATCCGGAGCGCTCCTTCCCCGGATCCGCCGGATCGAGGTCTGGAACGAACCGAACGTGGCCGGCTTCTACCAGCCCCAGTGCAGTCGCCGCGGAAGGACCGTGGTCATCGAGTCGCCCCGCCGCTACGCGGCGCTGCTGGCGGCCTCCTACCGCGAGATCAAGCGGGCGAGCCCCGGCACGGAGGTCGTCGGCGGCGTGCTCGGACCGGCGGGGCAGACGCCGAAGGCCTGCGCCACGACCGGGTTTAGCGTCGGCGCCATCGAGTTCGCCGCGCGCCTCGCCCGCGAGCGCCCGCCGCTCGATGCCTGGAGCATGCACCTCTACCCCATCGGATCACCGGAGCAGGCCTTCTTCGTGCCGAGTTGGAACACGCTTTCCCGCGTTCTGCGCCACGTGGATAAGCTTCAACGAGGCGTGCCCGTCTACGTCACCGAGACGGGGTACCACACGTCGTACAACCGCTTTCACCGCTACTTCGTCAGCGAGGAGCAGCAGGCCGCCTGGCTGGACGAGACCTACCGCGTCGCGTCGCGTCGTCCGCGTGTCCGCCTTGCCATGTGGTTCAACCTTCAAGACAACCCCTTCTGGACAGGGGGCCTCATCCGAGCGGACGGCACCCACAAGCGGAGCTACGAACGCTTTCGCCTGCAGGCTGCGGACAGTCCCCTGCCGGAGGGGTGGGGTCCATGAGCGAGCGGCTCAGCGAGGTCAAGGCCTACTACGATCGCATGGCGCCGCGGCTGGTTGCCGTCGAGGACCGCAACTGGCACCTGCAAAGCCGTATGTCGCTCGTTCTCGACACGATCGACCGCTTCGCGAAGCCCGGGGGGCGAGCCCTCGACGTGGGATGCGGCACGGGGTTTCTCCTCAAGCACCTCGCGGAACGCGGGTTCTGGGGCGTGGGCATCGACCTCTCCGACGAAAGCGTCGGCATTGCGCGCGAGCGTCTCGTCGAGATGGGTGCGTCGAATCGCCTTGACGCCCAGATCGGAAGCGCCTATGAACCTCCGGACGGCCCATTCGACCTCATCTGCCTCACCGACGTCCTCGAGCATCTCGATGAGCCGCGTCGCTGCCTCGCCGAGATCGCGCTCCGGCTCGCGCCCGGCGGACTGGTCGTCGTATCGACGCCCAACCGGCGCAGCCTGCCCGGAGCGCGCCGGTGGCTCGCGGAGCGCGTGCCTCGGCTTGGGATCTCGCTCAATCTGGCGCCGATCGACAACTGGCAGACCTGGATCGACCTTGAGAGCCACGGGGCGGCCGCGGGGCTCGTTCCGATTTCGCGCCGGGGCATCTTCTTCCGACCAGGCGGCCGCCTGTCGTCGCAGCTCGGGCGCGCGTACCGGCTCGAGAGCGTTCGGCGAGCGGACCGGGCGGCGTCCCGCGGGCCCGCGGGGCGCTTCGGCTTCTACATCTGCGTCGGCTTTCGCGGGATAACCCGCTAAAGAGAGCCCGGTTTTGGGAATATCGGTCCGACCAAGGCGCCCCGACACGCACGAAAAGCGGGGTCCGAGGTGACCCTGCGCGGACAGCGATTGGTGGCGGGGGGTGCCATGCTGGTGCTGTTCGTCCTCGCCATCGTGGTTTTCGTGCTGCCCTTCGCCCTGCCGACGCCCCCGCCGATCGTCACGCGGTTCACAGCGACAGCGCTCTTCAGCCCGAACGGGGACGGAGCGCGCGACGTCGCGCGCATCTCGGTGCGCCTGCGCGAGGCGTCCACCGTCACCATCGAGGTTCAGCACGACGGTCGAGTTGTGCGGCGGCTGGCCGACGAGGAGCCCCGGCCGCCGGGCTGGTTCCGCCTGTCGTGGAACGGTCGCGACGACGACGGGCGGGCGGTGGCGGACGGCTCGTATGCCCTGAAACTCCGAGTGCGCTCGGGCCGGAAGCGCTTCAACACGACACGCCGAATCGTGGTGGACACCATGGCGTCCACCATCACAACCGCACGAGCCCGCTCCGTGCCGCCACCCGGACGCGGACAGTGCGTCATCGTCGTCGAGACGAGCGGCGACGGGCAGGCCGTGATCGAAGCGTCGCCCGTCGAGGACGGACCGCCGATCCGCACCCTCGGGCCCCGGCCCGTGAAGGCCGGGGAGCAGCTTCGGTGGAACTGGAACGGACGCGACGCGCCAGGCGCGCTCGTCGCGCCGGGGCTCTACCGCATCGACATCCGCGTCGCCGACACCGCGCGCAACCGCTCGTCCGTGACGCGAAGCTGCTGGATCGGCCAGTTGGTCGGGCGCGCGGTTCCCGCCAGACCACGAGCCCGGTCGACCGTCGGCGTCGTGCTGCGACGTCCTGACGGAAGCACGCTTCCCGGAGCTACGCCGGTCAGCCTCTCCCTTCACCGTCGGGTCGCCGAGCCCGGCCCGGATCTCCGAGCGCCCATCGGCCGACGGGTCGCCGGGCCCGTCACCGGGCGAGCCGGACGCGTTCGGGTTGACCTTCCGGAAGGAGCGCGAGCGCGCGATCTCTGGCTCGTGGCCCGAGCCGACGGCGGCGTGGCCCTGATCGGGTTGCGCTCGTGAGCAGCGCTGTCGTAGCCCAGAGCGTCGGCGCGGTCACCGCGGCCGCGGGCGTCGTCATCTTCCTCTCTCCGGGCCCCCGACGTATGCCGGCGGCCGGGCGGAGGGCCGCCGGGCTTGGCTTGATGGCAGTCGCCTGGGTGACGCTCCTCGCTTCCCTCGCCTCGGCCGAGGACCTCTCGGCGGCCCGCAGTGCGCTGCTCTCGCCGCGCGGAGCGGTCGGCGCGTTGCTCGCCCTGGCCGTTCTTGCGCTCGGTGGCTGGCTCGGCGGGCTCACCGTGCGCCGCTGGCCGGCCGTGTGGTTTGTCCTGCTCGGTCTGTCGCTGCCGTTTCGCGTGCCGGTCTCGCTCGGCTCTCAGGAGGCCAACCTGCTGGTGCCCCTGTACGCGGTCATCGCGCTCGGCATCGGGCTCTGGTTGCTCGAGTGGGCGCGGGGGCGCCGGGAACTCGCCGGCGCCACGCCGGTCGATCTTCCGCTCGGACTGTTCGTCGGGTTCTTGATGCTGTCGACACTGTGGAGCGCCGATCCGTCAGAGGCCGCCGTCAAGGCTGTGTTCTTCTACCTGCCGTTCGTCGTTCTGTTTCGTCTCGTCATCGTTTTCTGGCACCGGGCCGACGCGCTGCGGGCACTCGGGGTGACCACCGTCGCGCTGGCCGTTCCCATCGCTGCCTTCGCCGTCGTTCAGTACGCGACTCAGTCGGGCATCTACTGGAACGAGACCCTCCAGCAGGCGAACGTGTACAGCCGGCTCTTTCGCGTCAACAGCGTCTTCTTCGACCCCAACATCCTGGGTCGCTATCTCGTCATCGCGATCCTCGCGGCCGTGGCCATGGCATGGCTCGCCCGCGGCCCGCGGGTGCTCGCGACGCTCGTCGGAGCGATCGCCGTCATGTCGGCGGGGCTGTGGGTGACCTTCTCGCGATCCGCCGCTCTGGGTCTCGGAGTCGGGCTCGCCCTGCTCGCCTGGCGGGCGTTCGGCCCGCGGCGGACGCTGGCCGTCGGCGCGATCCTCGTGGCGCTGTTGGCAACGGCCGCGCTCGCCGGCAACGAAAACGTGCGACGCGCGGCGACATCGACCGAGCGGCTCGACGTCGTCAGCGAAGGTCGCTTCGATCTCGTCGAGGGCGGCCTCACGATCTGGCGGCAGGACCCCGTCGTGGGCGCCGGTCTCGGTGGGTTTGCGCAGCGTTTCGAGGACACCCTCGACCAGCGCGAGTTGCGTCGTACTCGCGTCGTCATCTCGCACAACGCCCCGATCACGATCCTCAGCGAAGGGGGGCTCGTCGGCTTCGCCCTCTTCCTCGTGCTCGCGATCACCGTGGCGGCATCGATCGCTCGCGGGTCGCGGGTTCGCGGCCCCACCGGTTGGGCGCAGTGGGCTCTGCTCGCCATGCTGGCCTCCATCGCCGTCCACAGCCTCCTGTACTCCGCGCTCTTCGATGATCCGTACACGTGGGTCATCGCGGGAGCGGCGCTGGTCGTCGGAGCCGGCCAGCGCGTGACCGTCGTCCAGGAGGACGCTGCCCGGGGCCCCGAGGGGGCGGACGCGGCCCTCGCGACATGAGCGCCGAGCCCCTTCGGGTGCTGGTGCTCAGCAACATGTACCCGGGGCCCGACGATCCCGATTACGGGAGCTTTGTCGCGCGCATGACGCACGCCATGCGATCCACCGGGGCCGAGGTGGAGGTGGCGGCGATCGACTCTCGCGCGAGCGGCTGGGCTCACACTCCGGCGAAGTACACGCGGTTGGCGCGCCAGGCGGCCGGGCTCGCGCGCCGCGCGGACGTGATCCATGCCCACTACCTGTTTCCGACGGGCGCGATCGCGGCAGGCTGCCACCGCACGCGAGGAGTCCCGTGGGTCGTGACGGCCCACGGGCAGGACGTGCAAAACCTCTCCCGCCCCACCGTCCGGTGGGCCAGCGCGAGAGCACTTCGATCGGCATCGTCCGTGATCGTCGTCAGCCGTCACCTGGCGACGAAACTGCGGGCTACCGGACTTCCGCTACCGCCGGTCCACACCATCAACATGGGCGTCGATCTCGATCGCTTCGCTCCGCGCGACAGGGCGGCGGCGAGGGCGCGCCTTCGGCTCGCGCCACACGGTCCGCTGGTGCTCGCCGTGGGAGGCCTTACCGAACGCAAGAACCCGCTGACACTGCTCCAGGCGTTCGCCCGCCTCCGAGACCAGGATCCCAGAGCGCGGCTCGCCTTTGTCGGCGCCGGTCCCATGAAGCGCCCGATCGAGGCCGGCATCGAACGCCTCCGCCTCGATAACGCCGTCGTTCTCGCCGGGGCGGTCGCCCCCGACGACGTGGCGGAGTGGATGGCGGCCGCGGACGCGCTGGCTCTTGTCAGCCGCGTGGAACCACTGGGCGTCGTGGCCCTCGAGGCCCTCGCGAGCGGTCGTCCCGTCGTCGCGACGCGGGTTGGCGGAGCGGCCGAGATCGTGCCGGACCGCGGGCCCGGTCGCGTGGTCGATCCGGGCAACCCGGGGGCGATCGCTTCGGC
>JAUVQP010000148.1 GCA_030598075.1 Miltoncostaeaceae bacterium
GACGACGTGCTGAACGAGACGAAGCGCGCCCGCATCAGGCGCCTCGTCGAGGTTGTCCAGACCACGGCGCGGCAGCGGGCGGCACGTTTCGTCGGCCGTCGGGCGACGGTCCTCGTCGAGGGACCCTCACGCACGAACCCGGAGCTGCTGCGCGGACGCCTGGACCACAACATCACGGTCAACTTCGTCGGCCACGCACCGTCGGGCAGCCTCGTGGACGTCGAGGTCGATGGATCCACCAGCACGACGCTCTCGGGCAGACAGGTGGAGGTGGCGGTTCCCGCCTGACGCCAACGCCATGACGTCGCGCGTGCTGGCGCTCTTCGGACCCACCGCGGTCGGGAAGACCGCGATGGCTCACCGTGCCGCCCGCGAGCTTGGGGGAGAGGTGGTCGTCGCCGACCCCTTCCAACGCTACCGAGGCCTTGAGATCGCCGCCGACAGCCCAGGGGACGAGGCGCGGGCCGAGGTCCCGTACCACCTCGTGGGCGACCTCGATCTCGCGCAGGGGTCGAGCGCGGCCGACTTCGCGCGCCGTGCCCATGCGGTCATCGACGACGTTCTCGATCGCGGGCGCGTGCCGATCGTGGCAGGCGGTACCGGCCTGTACCTCCGAGCGGCATGCGGTCAGCTGGACTTTCCGGACGCCGCCGATCCCGCCGTCCGCGCTTGGGCGGAAAACGAGGTCGACGCGGACATCCAGGGGGCCGGAGAGCGCCTGCGCGCAATGGACCCCGCGGCCGCGGAGCACGTCGACCTGCGGAATCCCCGCCGCGTCGCCCGCGCCCTCGAGGTCGCGGCGATCGGAAGCCGGCGCCGCACGGGCCAACTCTGGAGCAGCGAGGCTCGGCACCCCACGTTGCTGGTGGCGCTCCTGCGGCCGCGTCCGGTGCTCGACCGGCTGATCTCCCGCCGGATCCGCCGGGAGATCGCGGACGGATTGATCGACGAGCTTCGGCGCGAGCGCGGGTACCCCGGCGTGGCACGGGAGCCACTCCAGATCATCGGTGCGCGGGAGGTCGCGGGTCTCGACGCGGGAACGCTCCCGGCCGACGATCTCCCCCGGCTGCTCGAGGCCCGAACGCGTCGTCTCGCCCGGCGGCAACTGGCTTGGCTGCGCCGCATTGCGGTCGATCTCGAGATCGATCTCGGCGAGGCACCGACATCGGATGGGCTCCCAACGTTGCTCGCGGCCTGGGAGCGCTCCCCGATCCCGTGACGTAGACTTTTTTTCATGAGGTTCGAGAAGTGGCAGGGGCTGGGCAACAACTACCTGATCCTCGAGAGGGACCTCTGGCCGATCGCGATCACCTCCGCCGTGGCGAAGCGCCTGTGCGACCGAGCCTTCGGGGTGGGCGGCGACGGGGTCCTCGAGATCGCGAACGAGGGCTCAGCTCCGCGCATGATCGTCTGGAACCCCGACGGCTCGCAGGCCGAGAACTGCGGCAACGGCATTCGGATGGTGGCCCGATATCTCGCCGCGTCCGACCGGCTCCCCGCCGACGGCACCGTCCTCACCGGCGCCGGGCCCGTTCGCGTCACGCTGCCAGAGGACGGCACGGTTCGCGTCGCGATGGGGCGCGCCACGTTCCCCGCGGGGGCAGATCGCACGACGCTGGTGGTGGACGGGCAGGAGATCGAGTTCCTGGAGGTGTCGATGGGAAACCCTCACGCGATCATCGAGCATGAGAATCCATCTCAGGTCGTGGGTGAGCTCGGGCCTCATGTTGAGGTCGATGCTCGTTTTCCCGAGCGGACCAACGTCGAGTTCGTCCGCGTCGACGGCCCCGACGCCCTGACGATGAGTGTCTGGGAGCGGGGCGTGGGAGAGACCCTCGCATGCGGCACCGGAGCGTGCGCGGCCGCTGTGGCGGCTGTCGGGCTCGGCGGCCTCACAAGCCCGGTCACGGTGCACCTGGCCGGGGGAGATCTTGCCATCGACGTCGACGACGACCTGGAGGTCACCATGACAGGACCAGCCGAGGCGGTCTATGCCGGCCGGCTCAGCCGCACACTGGCCGATGCCCTGGAGGAGCTCTGAGCACCTCCGATGCCGCCGCGGCACGCCTTTCGCGGCTTCCCCCATATCTCTTCGCGCAGATCGAGAAGAAGATCGCCGCCAAGCGCGAGGCCGGCATCGACATCATCTCATTGGGGATCGGAGACCCCGATCAGCCGACGCCCGACATCGTCATCGAGACGATGGCCGAGCACGCGGCGCGGCCCGACACCCACCGGTACCCCTCGAACCGTGGTCGCCAGAGCTTCCGCGACGCCCTCGCCCGCTTCTACCACCGACGATTCGGCGTCTCGTTGGACCCGGAGTCGGAGATCCTCCCCGCCCTCGGCGCCAAGGAGGCTGTGCTCAACCTGAACCTTGCGTTCGTCGACCCGGGCGACGTCGTGCTCGCCAGCGACCCGGGCTACCCCGTCTACACCAACGGCCCGATTCTCGCGGGCGGCGAGCCCGTGCCCATGCCGCTCGTCCCGGAGCTCGGCTTCGAGCCCGATCTGGATGCCATCCCCGAGGATGTCCGCCGGCGCGCCAAGCTCATGTACCTCAACTACCCGAACAACCCGACGGGCGCAGTCGTCGAGGGGGACCTGTTCGAGCGCGTGGTGGCCTTCGCGCGCGAGAACGACATCGTCGTGGTGCATGACAACGCGTACTCCGAGCTCACCTTCGACGGCTACACCGCGCCGTCGTTCCTGGCCACTCCCGGCGCGATGGACGTCGGCCTCGAGGTGTTCTCGCTGAGCAAGAGCTACAACATGACCGGCTGGCGCTCGGGCGCGGTGGTGGGAAATGGGGACCTCGTGTCGGCCTACTGGCAGCTGAAGACCAACGTCGACAGCGGCATGTTCGAGGCACTCCAGGAGGCAAGCGCCGCCGTCCTCGACTCGGACCAGGCCAGCGTGCGCGCCATGTGCGACCTCTACGCGTCCCGGCGGGACACGCTCGTCTCGGCGCTGCGGCGCATGGGGCTCGACGTCGAGGCGCCGAGGGGCACCATCTACGTCTGGGCCCCCGTCCCCGAGGGGGAGACCTCCGCCTCGTTCACCGAACGGGTCCTCGAGGAGGCGGCGGTCGTCATCTCTCCCGGATCCGCGTTCGGCCCCAGCGGCGAGGGCTTCGTGCGGATGAGCCTCACGCTCCCGGACGATCGGCTCAACGAGGCCGCGGAGCGCATCGCCTCGCTCGTCCCGGGGTGAGCGAGCTCCCGGTCCGGCGCGTGCGCGTGGAGGGGGTGCTGCCGAGTCGCGCGCACGCCGACGACGCCGGTCTCGATCTCGTCGCGGCCGAGCGCGCGGTGCTCGATCCGGGGGCGCGAGCGGCTGTTCCCACCGGCATCGCCGTGGCGATACCGGTGGGCCACGCGGGTCTTGTCGTGCCACGGTCCGGCTTGGCGCGAGAGCACGGCGTGACCGTCGCCAACGCGCCCGGGCTGATCGACGCCGGCTACCGCGGGGAACTCGTCGTTCTCCTCGTCAACCTCGGAACCGAGCGACATGGCGTCGAGGTCGGCGACCGTATCGCCCAGCTTCTGCTGACGCCCGTGGCAACGAGCCAGCCACGGTGGGTGACCTCGCTGCCGTCGGGCGACGGGCGCGGGGCGGACGGGTTCGGCTCGACCGGAGCGTAGGGGGCGGCCCTTCGTCCGCGTCGACGTTCGCGCGCGGTCGCTACCGGCGAGGGGGTCGTCCCGCCGCCACCCTTCGGGCCGCTCGCTCGAGGTTGTCGGCCAGGGGCGACAGATTCGGACGCATGCCGGTGCGGTGCTCGATCGCCCAGCCGATGATGATGTCCGCGAGCCACGGATTCTTCGGAAGCAGTGGGCCGTGCAGGTACGTGCCGACGACGCGACCGCTGACC
>JAUVQP010000083.1 GCA_030598075.1 Miltoncostaeaceae bacterium
GCGGAGGCGATCCAACCGGTCTCGCGGATGCGCAGGCGCGCGTCTCGGTACGTCCAGTAGATCAGCGCCAGCCAGAGAGCGACGAAGAAGACCTGCACCAGAACGCTGATCGCCGTCCACGCGCCTGAGTCGAAGAAGTTCGAGATCGACTGGAATGGGTCCGCGTCGTTCTGGACGGCGCTGGTCGTTGAGAGTTCCACGCTCTAGTGAGCCGCTCGTCGGTGGGCGGCGCGGGCGAGCATATCAGGAGAGCTCTCGAAGCCTTGAGGGTCGCGCCGCACGATGCTCGGGTACAGGTCGCGGAGGAGATAGAGCGACCCGCAGACGACCACCGCGCGCGCCGAGCCCGCCCGGGCCAACGCCTCGTCGAGCGCCTGCTCGGGCGCCTCGACGGATATCGCGCGCAGCCCCGCGCGCCGGCAGCGCGCGGCAAGACGCTCCGCTCCGATCGCGCGCGGATGGGACGAGGTTGTCGTCACCACGAGGCCCACCACGGGGGCCAGGGCGCTGAGCATCGCCTCGACGTCCTTGTCGCCGAGGGTCGAGAGAACGGCGAGCGGTGGGCCCTGCGGAAGGATCTCGGGAATGGCGGCCGCCAGAGCGGACATCGCGGCCGGGTTGTGCGCTCCGTCCATGAGCACGGGAGGCCGTCCCGCAACGAGCTCGAGTCGACCGGGGGCGCGGGTGTCGCGAACGGCGCGCCTCAACGCATCGAGATCGGCGATCGGTCCGTCCAGCACGGCCTCGGTGACACCGAGCGCCACCGCGAGGTTCCCCCGCTGCACGGACCCTCGAGCGCTGAGACACAGACGCGGGTACTCGCGCGAGCGAGTGCGGACCCACACGCCGTCGCTCGACTCGCCCGCAAGGATCTCGTCGCCCACCCAGCGGGCGGCCGAGCCCCGCCGCGCCACAACCCGCGCGACGGCCTCCGAGGCCACGTCCTCCATGGGCCCGACGACCACCTCCGCCCGCGGGCCGCACACCGCCAGCTTCTCCGCGGCGATCGCCTCGTGCGTCTCGCCGAGAAGGTCGGTGTGCTCCAGTGACACGTTGGTCAGGGCGACCGCCGTCCGCTCCGGCGGGAGCACGTTGGTGGCATCGTAGCGCCCTCCAAGTCCGGCCTCGAGAACCTGAACGTCGCAGCCGCTGTGAGCAAACGCGACGAACGCCGCCGCGGTGAGAGCCTCGAACTGCGTGACGGCGTCGTCGGCGGCAAGTTCCAGGCGTCCGGCGGCCTCCCTGACCTCGCCGATCGCCAGGGCGAACTGCGCGGGAGAGACGGGCTCGCCGTCCACCACGATGCGCTCGTTCCAGCCGAGGACATCCGGCGACGTGTACAGGCCCACGCCCCTCCCCTGACTCGCCAGCGCGGCGGCGGCGAAGTGCGCGGTGCTGGTCTTGCCGTTGCTACCCACGATGTGGACCGAGTCGCGAACGTGGGGGTCGCCCAGCGCGGCCAGCAGCGCGCGCGTCCTGGAGAGCCCGAAGCGCATGCCGAAAACGTCGAGGCTCTCGACGTAGGCGACGGCGCCCTCGGGGCTGAGCGACCGGCTCAGCTCGCCGTCTCCAGAGCCGCGAGCTCGGCGGCGAGCGCGGCGAGCTGCTCGGCGTAGCGGCGCCGCTTCTCGCGCTCCACCTCCACCACATCGGCCGGGGCACGCTCGACGAACCTCGCGTTTCCGAGCTGGCGCTCGGCGCGCGTCAGCTCCCTCTCCGCGACGGCGACCGCCGCGCGAAGACGCCCCCGCTCCGCCTCGCGGTCGACCCCCTCGGCCGGCGCGACGTGCAGACGCCCCATCGTGAGCCCGAGCACGCTGGCCCCCTCGGGAGGCCCGTCGGCCAGCTCGGCGCCCGCCAGCGCGCGGAGGGCATCGGGCGAGAGAGCGGCCCGGCTCGCCTCGTCGGCCTCGACCCAGGCAGATATCCCCGACCGGCGCGTGAGCCCGCGCTCGGAGGCAAAGCTGCGGATCGCGCCGACGATCTCCATCAGGCGAGCGATCCGCTCTTCGGCGTCCTCGTCGCGCGGGCCGAGCGCGCGCGCCGGCTCGTGCGTCAGAAGAAGCCCGTCGCTTCCCGGCAGCCGCGACCAGACCTCCTCCGAGACAAAGGGCATCATCGGAGCCATCAGGGCGAGGAGTTGCTCGAGCAGGGCCGCGGCGACGTCCGGCGAGGCCTCGCCGGCCTTCAGCAGCTCGAGGTACCAGTCGCAAAACTCGTCGAAGACCAGGTGGTAGATGTCGTCGGCGAACTGGCTGAAGCGGAACTCCGCAAGTGCCGCATCGGCTCGCTCGATCGCGCGAGCGAGCCGGGAGGCCATCCAGCGATCGGCGTCGGTCGCGGGAGTGACCTCCCCCACGCCGACGGCGCCGCCACGCTCGATGACGAGCCGCGCAGCGTTCCACAGCTTGGTCACCAACTGGCGTCCTTGACCGATTCGGTCGTGGCTGAAGCGGACGTCCTGGGTGCTGGAGATCATCAGCAGACCGAACCTCACGGCGTCCGCTCCGTGCTCGGCGATGAGCTCCTCGGGGTCGATGCCGGTGCCGAGGCTCTTGCTCATGCGCCGCCCGTCGGGAGCCTGCACCACGGAGTGGATGTAGACGTCGGAGAAGGGAACATCCCCCATGTACTCGAGGCCCATCATGATCATGCGGGCCACCCAGAGGAAGATGATGTCCCGCGCGGTCGAGAGGACCTGCGTCGGGTAGAAGGCGTCGAGCTCCGGCGTCCGCTCGGGCCAGCCGAGCGTCGCGAACGGCCAGAGGGCGGAGCTGAACCAGGTGTCGAGGACATCGGGGTCCTGCTCCCAGCCGTCGCCGTCGGGAGGAGCGCGGCCCACGTAGACCTCTTCCCCGCGATACCAGACCGGAAGCCGGTGCCCCCACCAGAGCTGCCGGCTGAGGCACCACGGGCGAATCCCCTCCATCCATCCCATGTACACCTCGGCGAAGCGGTCCGGGCTGAAGCGCACACGGCCTTCGCGCACAGCCTCGATGGCCGGTCGGGCAAGCCCGTCCATGTCCGCGAACCACTGGAGGGAGAGGAGCGGCTCCACTCGGGCGCCGCTGCGGTGAGAGAAGGGCACGTCGTGGGTGTAGAGCCGCTCGCCTCGCAGTTGACCGGCGGCGCGGAGGTCGGCGACGACGCGAGCCGCGGCCTGCTCCGGCGCGAGGCCCGCGTAGCGCTCGCCCGCGTCGAGCGTCATCACACCGTCCTCGCCGATGACGCTGACCGCGGGCAGGTCGTGCCGCGCGGCGATCTCGGAGTCGTCGCTCGAGTGCGCGGGCGTGACCTTCAGCGCGCCGGTGCCGAACTCGGGGTCCACGGCCTCGTCGGCGACGATGGGGATCTCCCGGCCGACGAGCGGAAGCCGACACCGCTTGCCGACGAGATGACGATAGCGCGGATCCTCCGGCGACACGGCGACGGCGGTGTCGCCCAGCATCGTCTCCGGCCGCACCGTGGCGACCACGATCTCGCCGTCGCCCTCCGCGAGCGGGTAGCCGATCTCGACCATCGTGTCGGTGACCTCGCGCATCTCGACCTCGAGATCCGAGATCGCCGATCTCAAACCCGGGTCCCAGTTGACGAGATAGCGATCGCGATAGACATAGCCCTTCTCGTACAGATCGCAGAAGACGTGGCGGACCGCGTCGGCGTACCGGTCGTCCATGGTGAAACGCTCTCGCGAGTAGTCGAGGGTGCAGCCCAGGCGGCGGAGCTGGCGGATGATGCGGCCGCCGTACTCCTCTTTCCACTCCCACACGCGCTCCACAAACGCCTCCCGGCCAAGCGCGTGCCGGTCCGTACCCTCGGTGGCGAGCTGCCTCTCGACGACGGCCTGCGTGGCGATGCCCGCGTGGTCGGTGCCGCAGATCCACATCGCCTCGTCACCGGCCATGCGGCGGCGGCGAATGAGCACGTCCTGGATGGTGTTGTTGAGGGCGTGCCCCATGTGGAGCGCGCCCGTGACGTTGGGCGGCGGGATCGCGATCGTGAACGCAGGCCGCCCGCCGGCCGGGTCGGCGACAAGATCCTCCGACCGCTCCCATGCCGAGATCCAGCGAGGCTCCGCCTCCGCCGGGACGAAGCGCGCCGATGCCTCGGCGGATGAACCGCGTGTGTCCGGGCGCCCCTTCGGGGGCGTCACGAAGCCGAGCCGCCCGCGCCCGCCCCACGGCGGTCGCGGGCCTCGGTGACCCGCGTGGGCGGCCGGTCGCCCACGATCGTCTCGCGGGTGACCACGCACTTGACGACATCGTCGCGCGACGGAAGGTCGAACATCGCGTCCAGCAGCGCGCTCTCCAGGATGGACCGAAGTCCCCGGGCTCCCGTCTCGCGATCGAGGGCCTTGTCGGCGATGGCCACGAGCGAGTCGTCCGAGAACACCAACTCGATGTCGTCGAAAGCAAAGAACCGCTGGTACTGGCGCACCAGGGCGTTCTTGGGCTCGGTGAGGATCTCGACGAGGTCGTCGCGCGTCAGTTGGTGGACCGCGGAGATGACCGGCAGGCGCCCGACAAACTCCGGGATGAGTCCGTACTTGATCAGGTCCTCGGGCAGCACTTGGCTGAAGATGTCGTGCGCGTCATGCTTGTCGCGGCTGCGAACCTCCGCCGCGAAGCCCACGCGACGCTGGCCGACGCGGCGCTCGATGATCTGCTCAAGGTCCGCGAACGCCCCGCCGCAGAGGAACAGGATGTTCGTGGTGTCGATCGTCAGGAACTCCTGGTGCGGGTGCTTCCGCCCGCCCTGCGGCGGGACCGACGCCACGGTGCCCTCGAGGATCTTGAGCAGCGCCTGCTGCACACCCTCGCCCGATACGTCGCGCGTGATCGACGGGTTGTCCGCCTTGCGGGCCACCTTGTCGACCTCGTCGATGTAGATGATCCCGGTCTCGGCGCGCTTGACGTCGAAGTCCGCCGCCTGGATCAGCTTGAGCAGGATGTTCTCGACGTCCTCGCCGACGTAGCCGGCCTCCGTGAGCGCCGTCGCGTCGGCGATCGCGAACGGAACGTTGAGGATGCGGGCGAGCGTCTGCGCGAGCAGGGTCTTGCCGCAACCGGTGGGGCCAAGCAGCAGGATGTTGCTCTTGTGGAGCTCGATGTCCGCGTCGTCGTCGGACATCATGTTGATGCGCTTGTAGTGGTTGTAGACGGCGACGCCGAGCGTGCGCTTCGCCTCCTCTTGGCCCACCACGTAGTCGTTCAGCACGTCGAAGATCTCGCGCGGCCGCGGGAGCGCCTCGCCATCGAAGGTCGCGGGCGCGTCCAGCTCCTCGTCGATGATCTCGTTGCAAAGATCGATGCACTCGTCGCAGATGTAGACGCCGGGGCCGGCGATGAGCTTCTTGACCTGCCGCTGCGACTTCCCGCAGAAGCTGCACAGCAGTTGCTCGTTGCTATCGCCGGACTTCGCCATCTGCTCTCCCCTTCGCCCTCGCGGTGATCGTCGTTAGTGAGACGAGATGACGCTGTCGACGATGCCGTACGCCTTGGCTTCGTCCGCGCTCATGAAGAAGTCGCGCTCGGTGTCCTTGCGAACGCGTTCCAGCGGCTGCTTGGTGTGCTTGGCGACCAGTTCGTCGAGCCGCGTACGCAGGTCGATAATCTCTTTGGCGTGGATCTCGATGTCGGTGGCCTGGCCCGAGAAGCCGCTTGACACCTGATGGATCAAGATCTTGGCGTTTGGCAACGCCATGCGCTTGCCCTCGGCTCCTCCCGCGAGCAGGAGCGCGCCCATGCTCATCGCGACACCGACGCAGATCGTTTGCACGTCGGGCCTGATGAACTGCATCGTGTCGTAGATGGCCAGGCCCGAGTACACGCCCCCACCGGGCGAGTTGACGTAGAGCGAGATGTCCTTGTCGGGGTCCTCGCTCTCGAGGTGAAGCAACTGGGCGACGATCAGGTTGGCGATCTGGTCGTCGACCGGGGTGCCGAGGAACACGATGCGCTCGTTGAGCAAGCGCGAGTAGATGTCGAACGAGCGCTCGCCGCGCGAGGTCTGCTCGACCACCATCGGGATGAGTGGGCTCAACGTGCTCCCTTCATTCTTGTGACGCGGGCGCAGGCGGCCCGCCGGGGTCTCCGGGCGTCCACAGCTTGCCAGCGGCCTGCTCGGCGCGCTGGGACTCCGGCGTCCAGAGCTTCTCCCGCGCCTCGGCCGTCTCGATCGGAATGGGCTTCGAGCGGTCGACGAGGAGCTCGACGGCTCTCCGCAGACGCAGATCCTCGCGGAGCGCCTCCACCCCTTCGGCCTCACGCAGCTCGGCGAGGAGCGCCTCCGCGTCGTGGCCCGACTCGGCGGCGTCGTCGCGCACCTGGCTCTCGATCTCGGCGTCCGTGATCTCGATGCCCTCGGCGTCGGCCACGGCCTCGACCGCCAGCTCCCTCCGAACCGCCATGCCCGCGTCGGGCTCGAGTTCCTTCGCGACCTCCTCCACGGTCTTGCCGCTGGCGGCCAGGAAGTCGGCCATCGTCACGCCCTCCGGCAGATTGCGGGCCGTCTCGGCGATGATGGTCGCCACCCGCCGATCAACCATCGCCTTCGGGATGTCGGCCTCGACCCGCTCGGCGACCGCGTCGATCACGCGTCGCCGGTAGGCCTCGTCGACCTCCTTCTGGGCGGTCTCCTCGAGCTGGCGCTGGAGGTCGGCGCGAAGCTCGTCGATGGTGTCGAACTCCGAGACCTCGCTCGCGAGGTCGTCGTCCAGCTCGGGAAGGTGGCTCTCCTGCACCTGCTTCACGGTCACCGTGTACTCGACGGCCTTCCCGCGAAGCTCGGCCCGCCGGTCGGAGCCTCCGTACTCGACCGTGAACGTCGTGCTGTCGCCCTCGGACATGCCCACCAGGCGCTCGTCGAAGGCGGGCATCAGCCGACCGGCGCCCACCTCGACGAGATAGTCACGCGCGCTGGCGTTCCGCACCCGCCCGCCGTCGACGGATCCGTCGAAGTCGATGAGGGCGAAGTCCCCGTCCCGCGCCGCGCGATCGACGACCGCGAGGCGTGCCGCACGCTTCCTGAAGCCATCGAGCTGCTCGTCGAGCGCGCCGTCCGGAACCTCGGGATCGCCCTTTCCGAC
>JAUVQP010000070.1 GCA_030598075.1 Miltoncostaeaceae bacterium
ACCATCCGTTGCGCAGCCTGACTGAGCGTGTGCTCCGGACCGACGATGGCGGAAACCGGAGTCATCGCTTCGCTAACGCGCATCCCTGCCTTCCTTGTGCCTATTGTTGCGAGCTATCTCGTGCCGATTGTGACATGCCGGGACTCCGCCCGCAACTTCAGCCCGTCAGAAGACTTCGCCACGCTCGGCTCGCCGTAAGCCTCCTTGGATGTCGCGTCCTCGGTCGTCGCCGCGGGGTTCGCCGTGCCGAGAACGCTGCGTCGTGGCCCCGCGGGTTTCTCTCGGGTCCGGAAGGCTCCGACCTTCCCTGGCGGGGCACTCGTGCCCGGGCGGGAGCGTGAGCCAAGCGGAGGCCGTCGGGCGAGCGGCGGGCGGCGGTCAGCCGGAAACGCCGACGATCTCGGCCCCCGGAGGGAGCGGGTCGACGATCGGAGGAGTCTCTGCCTCCGCGGTGGCCGTGGCCGGAGGGGACATCGCGGAGGGGGTCGGATCGGGCGCGGCGAGGGCGGCGAGCGCCGGTGGGGTCTCGTCGGCACGGTACGGCTCGTCGACGGCTTGGCAGAGGAAGGCCTCGATGTCGGCGAGCTTCGCCCGCGCCTCGTCGACCGTCGGATCGGAGCCCGCCACGTAGGCGCCGATGGCGATGAGGTCCTGGGCCTCTGCGTGCGCGGCCAACAGCTCGCGCAGCCGCCCGGCGGCGGCCACCTGATCGCGATCGAGAAGCTGGGTCGTCAGACGCGATACCGACTGCAGAACGTCGATCGCCGGGTAGTGGTTGCGGTGCGCCAGCGCGCGCGACAGCACGATGTGCCCGTCCAGAATCGCGCGGGTGGCGTCCGCGACCGGCTCGTTCATGTCGTCGCCCTCGACCAGCACGGTGTAGAGCCCGGTGATGCTGCCGCGCTCGCTGGTGCCGGCGCGCTCCAGGAGGCGCGGCAACATGGCGAACACCGACGGTGGGTAGCCACGCGTCGCGGGCGGCTCTCCCACGGCCAGCCCGACCTCACGCTGCGCGGTCGCGAGACGGGTGACCGAGTCCATCATCAGCAGCACGTCGCGACCGCGGTCGCGAAAGAACTCGGCGATGGCGGTGGCGAGGAAGGCGGCCTTGATACGCACGAGCGCGGGTTGATCCGAGGTGGCCACGACCACGACGCTTCGCGCCAGCCCCTCCGGCCCGAGGGCGTTCTCGATGAACTCGCGCACCTCGCGGCCGCGCTCGCCGACCAGCGCGATGACGTTGACGGCGGCGTCGGAGCTGCGGGCCATCATGCCCAGCAGTGTGCTCTTGCCCACGCCGGATCCCGAGAAGATGCCCATGCGCTGACCTCGGCCGCACGGCATGAGACCGTCGATGGCGCGGACGCCGAGGGACAGCGGCTCCCGAATCGGAGATCGCGCGAGCGGTGAGGGAGGCTCGGCGTCGACCGGCCGGCGCTCCTCCGCGGGAGGGAGGGCGCGGCCGTCGAGCGGCCGGCCAAGCCCGTCCAGCACCCGGCCGAGTAGGGCCTCGCTGGCGTCGACGCGCACGCTGTCGCCGGTCGCGACGACGTTCTGTCCGGGACCGATCCCCGCCGGGGGGCCGAGGGGCATCAGGAGCGTTCGCCCCGAGCGGAAGCCCACCACTTCGGCGGCGAGGCCGAAGTGACGGTCGCGGCTGCCCCGAACCATGATCTCACAGAGCTCGCCGATCTTCGCCTCGGGGCCACGGGATGCGATGATCAGGCCGATCAACTCCGCGACGCGGCCGTTGAGCAGATACGGGTCGGCCGCCCTGATCCGCGCCCGGTGCGTCGAGAGGTCGACGGGACTCACGCGCCGCGCTTGACCAGGTCGGCGTCCGGGGCGTCGGCAAGCGCCGCGAGCAACCGCTCGAGCTGCGTTGCGAACGTGGCGTCGATGTCGCCCGCGGGCGTCTCGAGAACGCACGAACCTGGCTGCGCCCGCGGCTCCTCCACGAAGACGAGACGGTCGACGCCGCCCATCGCCGTGAGCAGATCGGGCGCCGCCTCGCGGCATCGGGCGAGGTCGTCGGGGTGCACGCGGGCGAGCAGCCGATCGCGCTCCGAGGCTCGGCGGATGGCGCCGCGCACCACGTCGAGCACCCGCTCGGGGCGCGCCGCGACCTCGGCACGGACGATTCGCGCGGCCACCTCGATGGCCACGGCCGCGACCTCGTCCGCCGCGTCGTCCGGCCGCCGCCGCTTCTCCTCCTCGAGTTCCGCCAGGACGGCCTCGGCCGCGAGCATCGTGCTTCGGATGTGCTCGGTGGCCTGCCGGAAGCCCTCGTCGCGCCCATCGTCGATGGCCGCCTGGCGAAGCGCGGCCGCCTCGGCCGCCGCGGCCTCGGCCATGTCGGCCACCTCGCGACGCGCCTCGTCCAGGATCCCCTCCCGGGAGTCGGGGCGGGGCGGCGCCACAAGCTCCGCGGCGGGACGTGTGGGCAGCTCGAGAGGCTTGCCGGCAAGGCGGGCGGCCCGCACCGGGCTACGCGACAATGTCGCCCTCGCCGCCCCGGCCGATCACGATCGATCCCCTGTCCTCGAGCCTCCGGATGACGCCGACGATCCTCTGCTGGGACTCCTCGACCCGACTGACCTGCACCGGACCCATGAACTGAAGGTCCTCCCTAACGATCGCGGCGGCCCGAGAGCTCATGTTCGAGAAGATCTTGGCCTGCACCTCGTCGCTGGTGCCCTTCAGCGCGACGCTCAGCTCCTTGCCGTCGATCTCGCGCAGCACGAGCTGGACGCTCTTGTCGTCCAGGACGACGATGTCCTCGAACAGGAACATCATGCGCCGCACCTCGTCGGCGAGCTCGCCGTTCTGCTCCGTGAGCGTCTCGAGGATCGTCTTCTCGGTCTGGCGGTCGACCTTGCTCAGCACCTGTACCAGCGCCTTGAGTCCGCCGGCCGAGGTAAAGCCCTGGCTGAGGACGCTCGAGAGCCTGCGCTCGAGGACCCGCTCGATGTCCCGGATGACCTCGGGCGCCGTGCGGTCCATCAGAGCGATACGCATCGCGACCTCGGACTGGAGGTCGTCGGGGAGCGCGCTGACGACCTGGGCCGCCGTCTCCGCGGGCAGGTAGGCCAGCACGAGCGCGACGGTCTGGGGATGCTCGTTGGCGATCACGTTGATGATCTGCGACGAGTCCGTGCGTTGCAGGAACTCGAAGGGCGTGACCTGAATCGCCTGCGAGAGGCGGGACAAGACCTCGTCCGCCCCGTCGCTGCCGAGGGCGGTATCGAGCAGCTCCCGCGCGTAGTCGATCCCGCCCTCGCTGACGTACTCGTTCGCGAGCGCCGTCTTGTAGAACTCCTCGACGACGCTGGACTTGGCCTTCGGCGAGATCTGGCCGACCGAGGCGATCTCGAGCGTCAGCTCGTCGATCTCCTCCTGGCGGAGGTGCTTGAAGACGCTCGCCGAGGCCTCTGCGCCCAACGCGACGAGCAGGATGGCGGCCTTCTGGGGCCCGTTGAGGGTCTTGGAAGCCACGCGCTGCCGCTAGCGATCGAGGAGCCAGCCGCGCACCAGCTCGGCGACGTCGTCCGGCTTGCGCTTCGCGAGATCCTCCATCTGGTGTTGGATGTCCGACTTGACCTTGCCCGGGAGCTGCTTGGACGGTCCGCCGCCCAGCTCCGCCACCGAGACCGGGCCGGCCTGGAGCAGCTCGGGCACGAGCCGCTCGATCTCCCCCTGGCGCCGCTTGAGCGACTTGCGGGCGACGAGCAACAGCAGCAGAACCCCGATCGCGACGGCGCCGGTCTTCGCGAAGCTCATGATGTCGAGGCCTTCGGCCGCGGCGGCCGTCTCGGTGGCGGCAACGTCCGCGGCCCGCGCGACCTCGGTCGCGACCGCGTCGTCCGCGAACGCGATGGCCTCGACGCTCACCGCGTCACGGCCCTCCTGGAAGCCGGTGGCGTTCTTGACCGTTGTCTCGACCGTGGCGATCTGCTTGGGCGTGAGCTTGTCGCTGATCTGGACGGCGATCGTCTGGCGCTCGATCGTTCCCGGGACCCGGTCGGTGGTCGTGATCGTTTTGTTCACGCCGTTCTTCGTCGTGGTTTCGGTCTTCTTGTAGTCGGTGGTGCCGCTTCCGCCGGCCGGTGCCTGGATCGTCGTGCCGACGTTGCCGGCGGCTCCCGCGACGGCGCCCGCGGCACCAGCCTCCCCAACGAGCGTCTCCTCCAGGTCCTGGGTCTGGAGCGGGGTCGAGCTCTCCGGATCGAACGCCTCCTTCTGCTCCGTCGTCTTGTCGAGATTCAGCACGACGTTGGCGTTCGCCACGGCGACACCCGGACCCAGAGTGTCGGCGAGGGCGCTGTTGACGTCGGCCTCGATGAACTGCTCGTGCGTGCGCTGCAGCGCGAGGCGGCTCCTGGCGGCGCTGGCGCCGACGAGGTCCGAGCCCTCCGGCTCGAGGATGCTGCCGTCGCTGCTGTCAGCGACCTGAACGTTCTCGGCATCGACGTAGGCCACGCTCCTGGCGACGATGCCCTGGACGGCGCTGACCTGCTCCGGCCCGAACGGCACGCCAGGTCGCAGCGTCAACACGACGCTCGCCGAACCGGGGTCCTGCTCCGCGGCAAAGAGCTCGGCGTCGGGCTTGGCGATGCTGACCCTTGCGCTCTTGACCGCCGCGAGGCCGGCGATCTGTGCGGCCGCCTTCCTCTCGGCCGCGATGACCGCCTTTATGTTGGTGGTCTGCTTGGTGTCACCGATGCTCGTCTCGAGCAGAATGTCGTCTCCGCGGCTGAGCCCTCCGCCGAGGCCGGCCGCGCCGAGAGCCAGCTGTGCGTCGTCGGCCAGCTCGGACGGCACCTGCACCACGATGCCGCCGTCCTGCGTGCGGAATGTGATGCCCGCGTCCTGAAGCTCGGCGGTGATCTCGGCGGACTCGGTGATGTTGGCCGTCGTGGAGACCGTCGACCAGTTCTGCGTTCCGGAGAACTTCATCAGCACCACGACGCCGATGGCGAAGATGACGATGGCGCCGATGATCAACCGTCGGGCGGGGCCGGACAGCGTGCCCCAGAAATCCGTCGTGCGAGTAAGAACCGATCCCACGAGCGCCTCGCCCCTTTACCTGGAGTACCTCGGACGAGGCACTAGAACCCCATCCTCGTCATCTCTTGCCAGCTCTCGATCATGCGGTTGCGCACCTCCACGGCCATCTGGAAGGCCAGGTCGGCCTTCTCGACCTCGACCAGCGCGGTCGTCGGGTCCGCAAGCTCGCCGGTCGCCACCATCTCGGAGGTCCGCTCGGCGCCCTTCATCTGATCGTTGATGGCGCCGATCGACGACGCGAGCATGTCGCCGAAGCCCGTGCCGGCCTGCTCTGCCGGCTGGGTGTCGCCCGAGAGCGACCCTATTGAGCCGATCGAGCCGATGGACGGAAGGAGGGACACGGGGTCGATCATTGGATGATCCTCAGGGCGTCGCGGGCCATGCTCTTGGTGGCCTCGAAGGCCGATACGTTCGCCTGGAACGAGCGCGAGGCGGCGACCAGGTCCACCATCTCGGTCACGGCGTTCACGTTCGGGCGCGTCACGTAGCCCTCGCCGTCGGCGAGCGGGTGTCCGGGCTCATAGACCCGACGAAGCGGCGCCTGATCCTCGACGATCCCGGTGACCGTAACGCCGCGCAGGTCGGTCCCGGTGGCGGCCGTCCCGCCATTCGACGCCGGGAGGGTGAAGGCCGGCGTGCCGGCCGACGGCGCCAGGGCCACGGCCTTTCGCCGGTATGCCTCCCCCACGCCGGTCGTGCTGTCGGCGTTGGCGAGGTTGCTCGCGATGGTGTCCATGCGGAGGCGCTGGGCTGCGAGGCCCGACGCGCTGATTCCAAGTGAGGCGTAGATGCCCAAGTCTTTCTCTCCGTCCGTGGAACGCGCGGGCGCTAGCCCGTGATGGCCGTGCGGATCTGCCCGAGATGCTTGTCGAGCAGGCCGACGATGGTCTGGTACGAGAGTTGGTTCGCGGACAGTTGGGCGGACTCGGCGTCCGCGTCGACGTTGGAGCCGTCCAACCGGATCTGCGTCGCGGCGAACTGCTGAATCGTGGGCTGGAACTCGCCGAGCGGCTCCGTCGAGAAGCTCACCCCCGAGAGCTTCGCGCCCGGCGTCCGGCGGACGCGCTCGTCCTCCGCGGCACGCGCGAGCGCGCTCTCGAACTGGACGTCGAGGCGCCGGTACCCGGGGGTGTCGGCGTTCGCCAGGTTGTGGACGATCGCGCGGTTCCGCGCCAGCGAGCCGCGCATCGCCGCTCCGAGCACGTCGATCGTGAGGTCGCCGGGGAACACCGTTTCTCGCTCGCTCGCTCGCTCGGGCCGGCCGGATCAGCCGAGGGTCCCGCGCATGGCGGTGTCGGTGATCAGAGGCTCCATCTCGCTCATGAGGGACATGAGCCGGTCTTGGTCGTAGCCGAGCGCGTCGAGCGTCTCGGGTCGGGCCGTGTAGGCCATGCCGTCGGCGCCGAGCCCGACGCCGAGCATCATGCAGACCGCGTCCGCCAGATGCACGGCGTGCGCGACCATCGGCTTGCGCGTCGCCTGAGCCGGATCGTGGTGGTAGCGCACTGCCTCCTCGAGCTCGGGCGGGAAGTTCCACGAGGCCGCGATCTGCCCACCGAGCTCCGCGTGGCCGAAGCCGAGCACCTCGGCCTCGACGTGGTGGAACGGCTCCTTGCGCTCGTCGGCGATCCGCACGATGTCGACGAACACCGGCTGGAGATAGCTCGAGAGGATCAGCTTGCCGAGATCGTGCAGGAGCCCGGCCACAAAGACCTCTTCCACCGGGGCCAGACGAGCCTCGATCGCGATGCGGCGGGCGATGAAGGCGACGCCCAGGGAGTGCGCCCACAGCTCTCCGTCCTCGAGCCCGTAGCCCGGCAGCGACGTCTTCAGGAGGCGCGCGGTGTGGCTGCTGATGGCGAGCGACTTCATCGCCGAGAAGCCCAAGAGCACGACGGCCTCGGTGGCCGTCGCGACGCGCCGAGCGTGGCCGTAGAAGGCAGAGTTCGCGACCTTCAGGATGTTGGCCGTCAGGTTCTGATCCTGCAGTATGATCTGGGTCAGCTGACCGACGGTCATGTCGGGGTCGTCGCAGGCCAAGATCACCTGGCTGACGCTCGCGGACAGCGGAGGCAACTCCGCGACGCGCTCGATGACGTCTTCCGGTGCAATGGTCTTGGTGGGTGACATCGAGAGTGGTCTTCCCCGCCGTGGCTAGCTCGCGGCTGCGATGCTGTCGAGGCGCTGTGCGGCGGCGGTGGACCAGGTCTCGCCCAGCGCCTCGAGGTCGCCGGCGACCTCGGCCAGCCGGGCCGCGTCGACGGTCTCGGGGTCGAGACGGCGCAGCACGTAGTCGTAGATGGCGGCGAGGTGCCCGCTGATCGTCCCGGCGTCCGGATTGAGCGAGGCCTCCAGCTCGCGGACGATGGCGCGGACACGCCCGGCCTTGTGCTGACAAAGAGCGTGGTCGCCGTCGACGAGCGCCTCTCGAGCCTCGCCCGCGAAGCGAACGGCGCCCTCGAACATCATCGGGATGAGCTCTTCGGGGGTAGCGGCCTCAAGCTCCTCCGGTGACAGATCGCGGTGCATCGTGGCATTCCCCTTGATCGAGGTGCTGCTCGTGCGCGGGCGATCCGTACCCTTGGTTCTCCTTGTGCCGGCGTGCATCCCGGCAGCCCCGTTGTTGTCGACCCGGCGGAGGCGCACTTGAGCCTGGCACCACCGGGACGGGAAGATCGGG
>JAUVQP010000068.1 GCA_030598075.1 Miltoncostaeaceae bacterium
GATGCGCAGACGGCTGGCCGCCTCGTCGATCAGGTCGATGGCCTTGTCGGGCAGAAAGCGGTCGGTGATGTAGCGGTCCGAGAGGCGCGCGGCAGACACGACCGCGCCGTCGGAGATTCGCACGCCGTGGTGTACCTCATAGCGCCCCTTCAACCCCCTGAGGATGGCGACGGTAGCGTCGACCGACGGCTCGCCGACGAGCACCGGCTGGAAGCGACGCTCGAGCGCGGCGTCCTTCTCGACGTACTTGCGGTACTCGCTGAGCGTCGTCGCGCCCACCGCCCGGAGCTCGCCGCGCGCGAGCATGGGCTTCAGCAGATTGGCCGCGTCGACGGCGCCCTCGGCGGCCCCGGCGCCGACGATCGTGTGCACCTCGTCGATGAACAGGATGATCTGGCCGTCGGAGTCGGCGATCTCCTTGAGGACGGCCTTGAGGCGGTCCTCAAACTCGCCGCGGTACTTGGCGCCGGCGAGCAGGGCCCCGATGTCGAGCGAGATGACGCGCTTGCCGGCGAGCCCCTCGGGAACGTCTCCGACCACGATTCGCTGGGCGAGCCCCTCCACGATCGCCGTCTTACCTGTACCGGGCTCGCCGATCAGCACGGGGTTGTTCTTGGTCCGCCGCGACAGGACCTGGATAACCCGGCGCACCTCCTCGTCCCGGCCGATGACCGGATCGAGCTTGCCCGACTCGGCCGCCTCCGTGAGGTCGTGCCCGTACTGCTCGAGCGCTTGGTACTTGTCCTCGGGGTTCGCATCGGTGACGCGCGCCGAGCCCCGGATCTCCGAGAGGGCCGACAACAGGGACTCGCGCGTGATCCCGGAGGCGCGCATCGCCTCGGCGGCGGGCGAGTCGACCTCGTGCAGACCCAGGAGGAGATGCTCGGTGGAGATGTACTCGTCGCCCAGCGCCTCGGCCTCCTGCCCCGCCTGACGGACGACCTGGCGAAACGAGCCAGAGAGTTGAGGGCCCGCGGCGGCGATGGCTTGGCCCGAGACCTGCGGCCGGCGCCCGAGCGCGGCTGTCGTCGCCGACCGGAGGGCGGCCGGATCGGCGCCTGCGTTTCGCACCACGGGATCCACAATGCCCTCGCGAGCGTCCAGCAGCGCGATCAGCAGGTGCTCGGGCTCGATGACCTGGTGCTCGTGATCGGACGCCACCGACGCGGCGCCGGCCATCGCCTCCTGAGCCCTCTCGGTCGGCTTGTCGATGGGCACTAGCCCTTCCCCTTTCGCTGTCGTCCCGTTACGACCGGGGCGCGGACCGGCACCAGCGCGGTCTCTTTCATCGAGTACCGCACGAGCGCGGCGCCCGGCGCCTTCGCCAGCGCCGCGCGCTCCTGCGCGTGGCGGGCCTCGGCCTCGCGCAACGCCGCCATCGACCGCTCGTAGCGCGTCTCGGCACGCCGCAGGCGCCCTTCAAGCTCGAGAATACGCTCGACTCCCGCGAGGTTCAGCCCTTCCTCCGAGAGCGCTTGGATGCGGATCGCCAGCTCCACGTCGGCCTGGGAGTACAGGCGCGTGTTCCGCGGGCTGCGCTTCGGCCTGATGAGACCGCGGCGCTCGTAGACACGGAGCGTCTGCGGGTGCATCCCCGCGAGCTCGGCGGCCACACTGATCATGAAGACGCCCTGGGTTCGGCGCACCGGGCTCACGAGAACAACGTCTCCCGCGGGTCGCGGTCGTCGAGCGACGCGAACTCTTTGAGCGCCCGTTGCTGCTCCTCGCTCAGCTCGCGGGGCACCTGGATGCGCAGGCGGGCGATGAGATCGCCCCGGCCGCCGCCCTTCAGCCGCGGGGCGCCGTGGCCGCTGACGCGCAACGAGCGGCCGTCGTGGCATCCCGGGGGGACGACGAGCTTGACTCGCCCGTCGATCGTGGGCACCTCGACCTCCCCCCCGAGCGCCGCCTCCGCGAAGGTGACCGGCACCTGGACGACGAGATCGTCGTCTTTGCGGCTGAAGAGGCGACTGTCGGAGACCCGCGTGACGGCGATCAGGTCCCCGGCCGGACCGCCTCGAGCCCCGGACTGCCCACAGCCCTTCTTGCGGACGCGGGTGCCGTCGCGAACCCCCGCGGGAATCCGGACCCTCTCGCGGGCGCTGCGGGCAATCGTCCCCCGACCCGAGCACTCGCCGCAGGGATCGTCGATCACGGTGCCGTTGCCCGAGCAACGCGTGCAGGGCTCGCTCAGCGCGAAGCTCCCCGCGTCGCGGCCCCGCACGCCACGCCCCTTGCACTCGGGGCAAAGTCGCGGCGCGGTTCCCGCCTTCGCCCCGCTTCCCGAACACGTCGAGCACAGCTCGCGCCGGTCGAAGGCGACGGGGATCGACACGCCGGTCATGGCCTGATCGAACGACAGCCGGATGTCGACCTCGACATCGATGCCGCGGCGCGCGCTGGCGCGACCGTCGGACGAGCTTTCCCCGCCGCCGCGCGTACCGAAGATGGACCCCATCACGTCGGCGAAGGAGCCGAAGCCGCCCGCCGCCCCGGGCCCTCGGCCGCGGCCCGCGCCGGCCGCGGGGCCCCGACCCATGCCGCCGAAGCGGCGCCGGGTGTCGTACTCGCGCCGCTTGGCCGAATCGGTCAGGACGTCGTGGGCGTGGGAGATCTCCTTGAAGCGCTCCTCCGCCTTCGCTTCGCCGTGGTTGGCGTCGGGGTGGTACTTGCGGGCGAGCGTCCGGTAGGCCTTCTTGATCTCGGCCTCGCTCGCCTTCGGGGACACCCCCAGCGTCTTGTAGAGATCGGTCATCCGCCGCCAGACGCGGGGATCGCGACCACGACCTGGACGGGCCGAACCACGCCTTCGGCGTCCCGATAGCCCCGCTGGACGACCTGGGTCACGACGCCCTCGGGCCGAGCGTCCGTCGGCTGCCGGGCCACGGCCTCGTGGACCGCGGGGTCGAAGGCGTCGCCCGGTGCCGTCACGATCTCGTCGATCCCGGCGTCGGACAGCACCGCGCCCAGCTGGTCGCGAACCATCTCGACACCCGAGGTCGCCTCCTCGCCGTACGGAGCGAGAGCGTCGACCGCGCGCTCGATGTTGTCCATCACCGGCACGAACTGGGTCACGAGGTCGCGGGTGGCCGCGATCGCCGCGGCACTCCGATCGCGCTCCGCGCGCCTCCGGTAGTTCTCGAACTCGGCTTTCAGCCGCTGAAGGGAGTCCAGGTACTCGTCGCGCTCTGCGAGCACCCGCTCGCCCTCGTCGACGGCGGATGCGGCGCCCCCGACGTCGGGCTCCGCAGGGCCCTCCTCGATCGCCTCGGGCTCCGCGTCAGGGGGCAGCCCGGGACCGTCGACGGCAAGCTTCCTTCCCTCGGGGGAGGGTGCGCTCACGGCGAGGGCGCGATCGCGATCCTGCTGGGCACCACCTCGGCGACCCTCGGCGCCCGGAGGGTCATCTCCTCGCGAAGCGAGGCCAGATCACGATGAGGGTCGAGCGGGGCCGCGGGCATCAGCGGCCTCCTCTCTCGTGCCCTCTTTAGGGGCACTAGGACGCGTCCTTGGGGGCGTCTTCGTCGATGACCTCGTACTCGGCGTCCTCGATCGTGTCGTCCTCGCCGGCAGCGGCCTCGGTGCCCGCGGCGGAGGAGGCCTGCTGCTCGGCGGCGCGCTCGTACACCTGCTCGGACAGCTTGTGCAGGGCGTCGGTGAGCGACTGCGCCTTCGCCTCGATGTCGTCGGCGTCGTCGCCCTCGGCGGCCGTCCGGGCCGCAGCGACGGCGTCCTCGAGATCCCGGCGAACCGAGTCGTCCACCGAGTCGCCGCTCTCCTTGAGCTGGCGCTCGGCGTCATGTACGCGCGCCTCGGCCAGGTTCTTCGCGTCGGCCAAGCGGCGGGCGCGCTGGTCCTCATCGGCGTGGGACTCGGCGTCGCGGACCATGTCCTCGATCTCATCGTCCGACAGACCGGAGCTGGCCTTGATCTCGATCTTCTGCTCGTTGCCGGTTCCGTGATCCTTGGCCGACACGTTGACGATGCCGTTCGCGTCGATGTCGAACGTGACCTCGATCTGCGGCACGCCGCGCGGTGCCGGCGGGATGCCGACCAGGTTGAACTTCCCGAGCGTGCGGTTGTAGGTCGCCATCTCGCGCTCGCCCTGGAGCACGTGGATCTCGACCTGGTTCTGGCTGTCGTCGGCCGTCGAGAAGGTCTCGCTCTTCTTGGTGGGGATCGTGGTGTTGCGCTCGATGAGCTTGGTGAAGACGCCACCCTTGGTCTCGATGCCGAGCGACAGCGGCGTGACGTCCAGGAGCAGGACGTCCTTGACTTCGCCAGACAGCACGCCGCCCTGGATCGCGGCGCCGATCGCGACGACCTCGTCCGGGTTCACGCCCTTGTGGGGCTCCTTGCCGGTCAACTCCTGCACGCGCTCCTGGACGGCCGGCATGCGCGTCATGCCGCCCACAAGGATCACGTGGTCGATGTCGACGTCGGCGTCGCTGATCGCCTGCTTCGTCGGACCCACCAGCCGCTCCAGAAGCTCGCGCGTCAACTCCTCGAGCTTGGCCCGGGTGAGGGACAGTTCGAGGTGCTTCGGCCCGCTTTGGTCCGCCGTGACGAAGGGAAGGTTGATCTGGCTGCTGCTGGTGGTGGAGAGCTCGATCTTGGCCTTCTCGGCCGCCTCGTAGAGCCGCTGGAGGGCCTGCTTGTCGCCCGAGAGGTCGATGCCGTTGTCGCGCTTGAACTCGGCCACCATCCAGTCGACGATCGCCTTGTCGAAGTTGTCGCCGCCCAGGTGATTGTCGCCGGCTGTCGACTTGACCTCGAAGACCCCGTCGCCGATCTCGAGCACGGACACGTCGAAGGTGCCTCCGCCGAGGTCGAAGACGAGGATCGTCTGGTCGGTCTGCTTATCGAGCCCGTAGGCCAAGGCGGCCGCGGTCGGCTCGTTGATGATGCGCTTGACCTCCAGCCCGGCGATCGTGCCCGCGTCCTTGGTGGCCTGACGCTGAGCATCATTGAAGTAGGCCGGAACCGTGAGCACCGCGTCCGTCACGGTCTCGCCCAGGAACGCCTCGGCGTCGGCCTTCAGCTTCTGCAGGATCATGGCGCTGATCTCGGGAGGGCTGTACTCCTTGCCGTCCGCCAAGATGCGGGCATCGCCGTTCTGGCCGCGCACGACCTCGTACGGAACGATGGTCATCTCCTCGTCGACCTCGGCGCGCTTTCGGCCCATGAAGCGCTTGACGCTGAAAATCGTGTTCTCGGGGTTCATGACCGCCTGGCGCTTGGCCAGCGCGCCCACGAGGCGCTCGCCCGACTTGGCGAAGCCGACGACCGACGGGGTGGTGCGTCCACCCTCCGCGTTGGGCAGGACCTCCGGCTCGCCGCCCGTCAGACTGGCCATGGCGGAGTTCGTCGTGCCGAGGTCGATGCCGATCGTCTTACCCATTCTGCTCCTCCTTGGCGCAGCGCGCCACGCGGTGCCGGACCCGGGGTGGGTCTGTTGCACTCAGCATGATGAAATCTAAGTCGGTGTATGTCAACTACTGGCATGCATGATCTACGTCGGAACGACTCACATCATGCCATCGGCCGTCGCTATCGCGCCCTGAGCGTCGTGGCGCTCACCCGCTCGTCCACTCCTGCGCCCGATCGACCTCCTGCCGCACCCAGCAACCCTCCAGGTGATCGTTGACCACGCCGACCGCCTGCATCACCGCGTAGGCGGTGGTCGGCCCGACGAAACGCCAGCCCCGAGCCTTCAGGGTCTTGCTGAGCGCCACAGACTCCGGCGTCGTGGTGAGCCCGCACAGCGCCTCGTAGTCCATCCGCTCCGGACGCGACGCCGCCTCCGGACGGTGATCGGCCAGCATGAGCGCGAGCGATCCGCCGGACGACCAGATGTCGAGCAAGGCGCGCGCGTTCGCGATCGTCGCTTCGATCTTCCCGCGGTGACGCACGATGGCGGCATCTTGGAGCAGGCGCTCCACATCGGACTCGCCGAAGGCGGCCACCCGCTCCGGATCGAAGCCCGCGAACGCGCGCCGGAACCCCTCTCGCTTTCGCAGAATGGTCAGCCACGAGAGGCCGGACTGGAACGACTCGAGCGAGAAGCGCTCGAAGAGGGCCCGGTCCCCGGCGACCGGGCGGCCCCACTCCTCGTCGTGGTACCCGACGTAGTCCGATGCCGAAACGGCCCACCAACAGCGGAGTCGGCCGTCGCCGGCGCGCGCCAAGCCCGCGGGAAGTCCCTCGCTCACGCCGCGGCTCGGGCGACACGCCGCCTACCCTCGGGACACCACGCCCGAAGAGCGCAGGCGCCACACGCCGGCCGGCGCGCATCGCACACCTCGCGGCCGTGACGGATCAGGTGCATGTGGGTCTGGAAGATGCGTTGGGGCTCCACGAACCGGCTGAGGCGCTCCTGCGCGGCCACGGCGGGCGAGCCCGGCGGAACCATGTGTGTGCGCAACGCGACGCGATGGACGTGGGTATCGGCCGGAAGCACGGGCGCGTCGAAGCTGAAGCACATGACGCAGGCGGCGGTCTTGGGGCCCACGCCGGACATCGTCGTCAGAAACTCCATGGCCTCGCTCAGTCGGCTCTCGCCGAGCCACTCGAGGTCCGCCCCCCGCGGGTCGGCGGCGACGATCTCCAGGGCGGCCTGCACCCGAGGAGCCTTCTGGTTGGCCAGCCCGGCCACCCGCAGCGCGTCCTCGACCTGCTCCACGGGCGCGGCGCGGACGCCCTCCCATGTCGGAAAGCGCCGGCGCAGCTCGTCGAAGGCCCTGAACTGGTTCGCGTCGGTCGTGCTGTGCGAAAGGATGGTCGTCACGAGCTCGTCGACGGGCGGATGGCGGCGACTCCACGCAAGACGCCCGTAGGTGCGCTCCAGGGCGTCGACGATGGCCCGCGCGTGGGCTCGTGTTCCGGATCGGGGCGGCGACACGCCGCAAGGCTACGGTGCTACGTTCCGTCCGTGGCGCCCACGCGTCTGGCAGAGGCGCTCCGCACCGGTCGCTTCGTCATCACAGCCGAGCTCGCTCCGCCCAAGCACGCCGACGCGGAGCACGTGGCCGAGCGCGCGAGCGCCCTCGGCGCGGTGTGCGACGCCGTCAACCTCACCGACAACCAGACGGCCCAGACCCGCATGGCGTCGCTCGCGGCGGGGCGCATCGCCCTCGATGCGGGCGCGGAGCCCATCGTGCAGCTTACGGTCCGCGACCGCAATCGCCTCGCGCTGACGTCGGACGTCCTCGGCGCGTCGGCGCTCGGGCTCCACAACACCCTCGCGATGGGGGGCGATCCCGTCCGCCTGGGCAACCATCCGGAGGCCAGCGAGGTTCGCGATCTCGACACCCTCGGCCTGCTTCGGCTGCAAGCGTCGCTTCGCTCCGGACGGTTCGCGAACGAGGCCAAGGAGCGCCTCGCCGGCCCCGCGCCGCATCTCTTCATCGGCGCGACGGCCCATCCGCTGGCCCGCGATCCGACGCTCGAGATCCAGAAGGTCGCCGCCAAGATCGAGGCCGGCGCGGACTTCTTCCAGACGCAGCTCGCCTACGACCTCGACCGTCTCGATGCCTTCCTGGACCGGCTCGGCGCCGCCGACCTCCCGCGCTGGCCCCACCTGCTGGTGGGCGTGGGACCGCTCAAGAGCGTCCGCATGGCCCGCCACATGGACGAGAAGGTCTGGGGCGTCGACATCCCCGAGCAGACGATGGCGCGCATGGAGGGGGCGGCGGACGCGCAGAAGGAGGGCATGGCCATCGCCCAAGAACTCCTCGAGCGGCTCGCCGAGACCCCGGGCGTCGCGGGCGCGCACGTCATGGCGGTCGCCCAAGAGCGCGTCGTGCCCGAGTTGGTGGAGATGGCCGGGCTCGGCCTCGCCAGGCGCGCCGCCGTTATGCGGCGGTGACGCGGGGCCGGAGCGCGAGCGTCTCGGCATCCGAGCGTCGCGTCTTGGCCCGCTCCCAGCGGGCGATCCGCCGAGGCGGCCCCGCATCGACCAACCCGAGAACGAGCACTCGCTCGTCGCGGCCGACGACCGAGACGACCATCACGCGC
>JAUVQP010000101.1 GCA_030598075.1 Miltoncostaeaceae bacterium
GGAGCCCCTCGCATCCCGGCTCTGCGGGGAGCTCATCGCAAGCGAGATCGAGTTCAAGACCCGGCCGCACGCCACGTTCGCATCGGCGGCAGAGGAGCTGGTCGAGGGCAGGCTGGCGACGCTTGCGTTGGCCGATCGCCTCGGCATTCCGCTGGCCGTGGCCGGCGTGCACCTCTACAGCCCGTGGTGGGAGCAGCGGATCATCGACACGCCGCACTACCGGCTACGCGACGAGGAGTTGGGCTACATCGCCTGGACGAACAACACCTGGTCGATCCACACGCACGTCGGAGTACGTGGCGCAGACCGCGCGGTCGCCGTCTCGACCGCGCTCCGCAGCGTTCTTCCAGAGCTGCTCGCCCTCTCCGCCAACAGCCCCATCTTCCTGGGTCGGGACACGCGGCTCGCGTCCGCGCGCACACAGATTTTCACCAAGAGCTTTCCCCGCTGCGGCGTTCCGGATCCCTACCGCAACTGGGCCGAGTACGCCGCGTTCGTAGAGCTGCTCCAGCACACCGGCTCCATCGTCGAGGGGCTTCAGATTTGGTGGAGCGTGCGTCCCGCGCACGCCTTCGGCACGGTTGAGATTCGCGTCTGCGACGGTCAGACGGAGATGGGCGAGGCGCTCGCGCTGACCGCGCTCATGACCGCGTGCACGATGGCGTTCGCCCGCGACTACGATGAGGGCCGCCCACTGCCGGAGCACTCGCGCGGGCTCATCGACGAGAACATGTGGCGCGCGCAGCGATACGGGGTCGAGGGCCGGCTCATCGACATGGATCGGGGAGAGGAGATCACGACCGCCGCAGCCATCGAGCGCCTGCTGGCCTGGTCCGAGAGCCTGCACGGCCCGCTGGGACTGTCTCCGTTCCTGGAGAAGATCCCCGAGACCCTTCGGGAGGGCAACGGCGCCGTTCGGCAGGCGCGCCGCCTGGCCGAGCTGGGCGACCCGCAGGCCGTCCAGGCCGAGTTGGTAGAACGCACTCGTCACAGCGCCGAGGAGACCCTGGATCTCGTGGGCGCCGTGGCGGCCGAGGCGAGATGAGGAGAGAAGAATGACGAGTGAGCCTCCGCCAGCCGAGGACAGGGAGCCGACGCCGGAGGAGATGGCGGCCGCATTCGCGTACCGGCTCGGGCGTACGCCCGTTCGGGACGTCCTGCTCCAGACGATGGCCACGTTCGCGGACATGGCCGGCATCCGACTGGGCCTGGGCCCCGAAGGGGACGGTCCGAAGGATCTCGAGCAGGCCCGCCAGGCCATCGAGGGGCTTCGCGCGATGCACGCCGTCGCCGAGGAGCAACTCGGCGTGGCCCAGACGCGCCCGTTCAAGGAGCCGCTGGCCGCGCTTCAGCTTCGCTATGCGCACGCCGTCGAGGAGCAGTCGGCCAAGTCCGCGTCGGCGGAGGGCGAGGAAGGCGCCGGTAAGTCTCGGTCCGACGCGCCGGTCCCGCCCGCGAGCGGGGACGCGACCCGGGAGCCCGGCGGCGGCGAGGCTGCCAGCCGCCTCTGGGTGCCCCCGGGCACCCGGCGGTGACCGGCCCTCCCCGCGCCGAGATCGGCGTGTTCGGCGGCTCCGGATTCTCCTCGCTGCTCGACGACGGGCGGGAGATCGACATCGAGACGCCGTACGGCCCGCCGAGCGGCTCCGTGACGGTGGGCGAGATCGCCGGACGCCGTGTCGCTTTCCTGCCGCGGCACGGCGCACGGCACGACTACCCGCCTCACATGATCAACTACCGTGCCAACGTCTGGGCCATGAAGGAGCTGGGCGTCCGCTGGGTGCTCGGCCCGTGCGCCTCGGGCAGCCTTCAGCCTTCCGTGGACGTCGGGCACTTCGTCCTCTGCGACCAGTTCGTGGACCGCACCTCCGGTCGCGCCGACACGTTCTACGACGGCCCGGACACGGTCCACGTGAGCGCGGCGGACCCGTTCAGCCCCGTGCTGCGGGAGGTGTTGGCCGACGCGTGCCGGGCGCTCGGCATCCCCGTGCACACGACCGGCACGGTCGTCGTGGTGCAGGGGCCGCGACTCTCGACCCGGGCGGAGAGCCGATGGTACTCGTCGATGGGCTGGGAGGTCATCAACATGACCGCCTATCCCGAGGGGTATCTCGCCCGCGAGCTCGAGCTCTGCTACGCGAACATCTCGTTGGTCACCGACCACGACGTGGGCCTCCAGGGCCACGAAGGCATCGAGCCGGCGTCGGTCGAGCAGATCCTCAGCGTCCTTCGCTCCAACAACGCCCGGCTGCGAGCGCTGATCGAGGCCACCGTCCCTCGCATTCCGGAGGTGGACGACCCGCACTGCGCCGGCGCGCTGAGCGGCGCTCGCATCTGAGCTGGGCGTTGCCGGAAGGAACTCCGACGGTCCCCTGACGGCGCTGTCCGCGTCGCCGGCGAAGGTCGGGACAGCGTCCGTCGACGCCGTATGGTAGAAAGCCCGATGGTGCGGTGCCCGTGGGGGCGCCGCCGCCATCGACGACCGCCCCGGGTGATCACGTCCGGGCGCGTCGCCCCTGACTTTCACCCGGGAGGATCACTTGGCCGACTTTCTGTCGGACAACACAGCTTGGCTCGCCGTCGTCGCCGGCCTCGTGGCCGTCGCGTACGGCGTCGGGCTCACCGTCTACTTGCTCCGCAAGCCGGCGGGCGACGCCACGATGAAGGAGATCGCCGCCGCCATTCAAGAGGGCGCGCAGGCCTACCTCACCCGCCAGTACACGATCATCGCGGGCGTCGCGGCTGTCCTCTTCGTGATCATCGGTGTGCTCGGCTCCGCGGTCGACTCCTCGCTCCTCGGTTGGGAGGCCGCCATCGGCTTCCTGATCGGCTCCGTCGCCTCGGGCGCGGCGGGCTTCATCGGGATGAACGTGTCGGTGCGCGCCAACGTTCGTACCGCCGAAGCGGCGAAGGGCGGGCTGAAGGCCGCCCTCGACACGGCCTTCAAGGGCGGGGCGGTCACCGGCTTTCTCGTCGTGGGCCTCGGCCTCCTCTCGGTCGCCGGCTACTTCCTCATCCTCGGAAAGGACGCCGACGCGGTGAAGCCGCTCGTCGGCCTCGCCTTCGGCGGCAGCCTCATCAGCGTGTTCGCCCGTCTGGGAGGTGGAATCTTCACGAAGGGCGCCGACGTCGGCGCCGACCTCGTCGGCAAGATCGAGGCGGGCATCCCCGAGGACGACCCGCGCAACCCGGCGGTCATCGCCGACAACGTCGGCGACAACGTCGGCGACTGCGCCGGCATGGCGGCCGACCTGTTTGAGACCTACGCCGTCACCACGGTCGCCGTCATGCTTCTCGGCTCGCTCTTCTTCACCACGGTTCCCGGCTTCGACGCCACCAACGTCCTGATGTACCCGCTGGCGATCGGGGGCGTCTCGATCATCGCCTCGATCATCGGAACGTGGTTCGTGCGCACCAGAGAGGGCGGATCGGTCACGCTGGCGCTCTACACGGGAGTGGGCGTCTCGGCCATCCTCGCCGCGGCGGGCATCCTGCCCGTGACCTACTGGCTGCTCGACGGCATCGAGGGCGCCGGCGGGGCCGGCGAGTGGCTCGACTACTACTTCGCGGCGCTCGTCGGAATCGGTGTCACGCTGCTTCTCGTCGCGATCACCGAGTTCTACACCGGGACCCTGTGGCCGCCGGTCAAGCGGATCGCGAAGGCCTCGGAGACGGGCGACGCCACCAACATCATCTCCGGGCTCGCCGTCGGCATGCAGGCCACCGCGCTGCCCGTCATCGTCATTGCGGGCGCCATCGCCGCCACGTTCGAGCTCGGCGGCTTCTACGGCATTGGCGTGGCGGTCATGGCGATGCTCTCGCTGACCGGCATGGTGGTCGCTCTCGACGCGTTCGGCCCGATCACCGACAACGCGGGCGGCATCGCCGAGATGGCCGACCTCCCCGAGTCCGTCCGGGGCATCACCGATCCGCTCGACGCGGTCGGCAACACCACCAAGGCCGTCACGAAGGGCTACGCCATCGGTTCGGCGGGGCTGGCGGCGGTGGTCCTGTTCGTCGCGTACGTCGAGGAACTGTCCGGGGCGTTGACCGAGGCGGGCAAGAGCGTCGCCGACGTCAACTTCAATCTCGTGAACCCCTACGTGGTCGTCGGTCTGTTCATCGGAGGCCTCATGCCGTACCTGTTCGCCTCCCTCTCGATGCAGGCCGTCGGGAAGGCCGGTGGGCAGGTCGTCGAGGAGGTCCGCCGTCAGTTCAAGGAGAAGCCCGGCATCATGGAGGGCACGGAGCGCCCGGACTACGCCAGGTGCGTCCGGATCGTGACGGCGTCGGCCCAGCGCCAGATGCTGCTCCCGGCCGCCATCCCGATCGTCTTCCCGATCATCGTCGCCTTCATCTTCGGCGTCGACCGGGGTCGCGAGATGCTCGGCGGGCTGCTGCTCGGCGTCATCGTCACCGGAATCTTCGTCGCCATCTCCATGACCTCCGGCGGAGGCGCGTGGGACAACGCGAAGAAGATGATCGAGGACGGCCACCACGGCGGGAAGGGGTCCATCGCGCACAAGGCCTCGATCACCGGTGACACGGTGGGCGATCCCTACAAGGACACCTCCGGTCCCGCGATCAACCCGATGATCAAGATCGCCAACATCATGGCGCTCCTGCTCATCCCGTTCCTGGACTGACGTTGGGTGCGCGGCGGGCCCGCCCGGCCCGCCGCGCCGCCGCGGGGTGTTCCGTCGCCGACTCCCCCGAAGGTCGACGGCGACCCGGGCGAGGCCCGACGAGACCGTCCTATCGTCCGTCGGCGCCGGCGTTCAGATCGGCCGGCCGTCACGGCACGGCACGCTCAGCCCGACCGAGGACCGACCGGTCTTCGTTCCCACGCCGCTCGACCCGCCGCTCCGGGCACGTCGATGCGAGATGCTGCTCGGCGACATCTCCTCGGTCCCGCGCCGGCCCGGCGAGGCGGGCCCCCGGGGGCCACGCGGTGGTGGCAAACCACCGAGCCCGGCGCTCGGGCGGACGGGGCCGTGAACGCTCTGCCCGACTCCTGAGAAGGCCCCGTGGGGGGGCAGGAGCGCTAAACTCCGGAAAGCGACCGGGGTTTGCCGTGATCACCATCAGCGAGAAAAGTCGTTCCGCCCTGCTGGCGCTCACCGAGCTTGCCGGTCGCGGGGGTGATGGACCCGTCCCGATCATGGACCTCGCGGACGCCCGCCGCATCCCGCTTCACGTGCTGGAGCAGATCTTCGCCTCGCTGCGGCGCGCCGGAATCCTCCAGAGCCAGCGCGGGGTGAAGGGCGGCTACTCATTTCGGCGCCCGCCCTCGGAGGTGACCGTGCTCGAGCTCGTCGAGGTGGTGGACGGTCGCCTCGGGATCGACGCCGCGCGCGATCGGGCCACCTCGGCCTGCGACTGGGTGTGGGGCGAGTCGGCCGAGGTCCTCGTGGCGCTCTTGGGCGCGCAGACCGTGGCCGACGTTGCCCAGCGCGAGGTCGACGAGCACGGCGCCCCGATGTTCCACATCTGAACGAACACCCCGCTGCGCGGAGGGTCGCGCCCGCCGGTGAGGCCGGTGGGCCGATCTTCGGCGACTCTCACCGCTCAGGCTTGGGAAGCAGACCTCGTCGAAGATGCTCAGGCGCGTGAACGGCGGGCTCGCCAGGCCCTTACCGTCAGCGCGTCGTCACCACTCCGCTATCGCGCTGCCCTCGCGAGATCGGAGGTCCGCGCAACGGTCGGCGACAATGGCTAGCCATGTCGCGCACTGACCAATCGACCTCGGAAGAACGGGTTGCCGTACCACATCCGCCA
>JAUVQP010000142.1 GCA_030598075.1 Miltoncostaeaceae bacterium
GCGCGATGATGCGGTGGACAAGGTGGTCGGGCTGGAGCTGGGCGCGGACGACTACGTCACCAAGCCGTTCAACCCCCGCGAGCTCGTCGCGCGAGCCCGCGCGGTGCTCCGCCGCGCCAGCGCGGTTGCCGAGCAGACTCCGGCGACCGAGGCGACCACCCTCGAGCTCGATGGGCTTCGCATCGAGACCGGCGGTCGTGAGGTCCATGCCGACGATGAGGTCGTCGCCCTCACACCCAAGGAGTTCGACCTTCTCGTCGCGCTGGTCGAGAACCGGGGTCTCGTCATGAGCCGCGAGCAACTCTTGGAGCGGGTGTGGGGCTTCACGTTCCTGGGCGACAGCCGCACGATCGACGTGCACGTGCGCCAACTTCGCCGCAAGCTCGGCGACCACTGCCCGATCCAAACCGTGTGGGGAACCGGATACAAGGTCCCGGCCGCCTCCCGCTGAGGGGTCTGCCGCGCCCCTGGCGCACGCTGAGGGGCCGGCTCGCGTTGGCCTCGATGGCCGGGCTCCTCGTGGCGTCGCTGGCGTTCACGCTCGTGGGCGCTCGGCTGATCTCCGCGCAGAACTCGCAAGCCGCGCGCGCCGAGCTCGATCGGCAGACCGTGGTGCTCGCCGAGCTCATCAGCGAGGACGCCGAACGAGCGGCGCGGGAGGGTCGCGTCTTCAGATTCCTTCCTCGCGACGGGGTCCAGACGCTCGTCGGGAGCGATACGCGGCTGTATTTCACCGGGCTCGCCCTGTCGCCGGGCGCGGACGAGCCCACCGCCGAGATCCCCGCGGTGATCGTGGAGCGACTCAGCTACACCGCTCTCGAACGCGATGGGGTGCAGCGGCTGGACTTCGTCGAGCCCGAGACGGGCAGGTTCACCGAAGCCTCCGCCGCCCCCGTCGTGTTGGGCGGCGAGACCGCCGGCGCGGTGCTGCTGTCGCGCCCGCCGAGCAGGTTCGGTAGCTCGGCCGCCACCGTGGCCTCGCGCGCGATCATCGCCTCCGCCGTCGGACTGGGCGTCGCACTCCTGTTGCTCCTCTACCTGACCGGCAGGGTCACGCGACCGCTCCGCGCCATGCAGGCGGCCGCGCGCGAGGTCGAGGCCGGCAACCTGGACGTTCGCGTGGAGCCCGGGGGCACCGTGGAGCTCGACGAGGTGTCGCGAGCGTTCAATGCCATGGTGGAGCAGCTCGAGCACCGCGACCAGACAAGCCGCGAGTTTCTGATGAGGATCACCCACGACCTCCGGACGCCGCTGACGGCCATTCGTGGGCACGCGACGGCCCTCGCCGACGGCATCGTCCCCGAGGAGGACGTGCGCCGCTCGCTCGGCGCCATTCACGGCGAGGCCGCGCGGCTCGAGCAGCTCGTCACGGACCTGCTCGACCTCGCTCGGCTGGAGGCGGACCGCTTTCGCGTCGACCTCGAGGAGGTACCGCCGGCGGAGCTGCTCGAGCGGGCGCTCGACGCCCACGAGGCGGAGGCCGTTTCGCGCCGGATCGCGCTCGAGCGGGAGCTGCCGGACCTTCCTCCGATCGTCACGGACCCGCTCCGAGTACGGCAGATCGTCGGCAACCTGCTCGACAACGCGCTCCGCTGGACCCCGGCCGACGGACGCGTGCTCCTCGAGGCCGCCGCCGGGGATGATGGGAACCTGCGGGTCGCCGTGTCGGACACGGGCCCCGGGGTGCCGGAGGACATGCGCGAGACGATCTTCGAGCCGTTTCACTCGTCGGAGACGCCGGGCGGCAGCTTCGGCCACGGGCTGGGCCTGGCGATCAGCCGTCAGCTCGCCCGCGCGCTCGGCGGCGACCTGACGGTGAGCGAGCGCTCGGGCGGGGGCAGCCGCTTCGAGCTTCTGCTGGCCGGCAGCGGCGCCCCGGCCGGCGCTGACCCGTCGACGTGAGCGGAACGGCGAGGGGGCCGGCGCCCTGCGGCGCCGGCCCCCTCGGGCGTGCGGCTTGGTGCGGCCTCCCGCCGCTATGAGGTGGCGGCCTCCCCCGGTGGGTGTGGCGCGAGAACCGACCCGCCTCGCTCACCGGTGCGGACGCGGATCGACTGCTCCACGTCGTAGACGAAGATCTTGCCGTCTCCGGGCTCGCCCGTGTGGGCGAGCTCGAGGATGACGTCGATCGCGCGATCCAGATCGGGGTCCGCCACGACGATCTCCAACTTGATCTTCGGGCGGAGGAAGATCGTGGTCTTCGCTCCCCGATAGCTCTCGGTGAAGCCCTTCTGGCGGCCCGATCCCTTCGCCTCGGTGACGCTCATGGAGGGAAGACCCATGTCCGCAAGCCGATCGTGGATCCCCTCGAGCGCCTCGTGACGGATGAACGCCTCGATCTTCTTCATGAGGAGGCCTCCTCGCCCTGATCGCCGGCGACCGAGGCTCCGACGGGAGCGGACGGCGAGAACGCGGGCAGATCCTCCGGCTCGGCGCCCGGAACGTCGATGAACCGCTCGGGATAGCCGAACATGCCGTGCTCTGAGATGTCGAGGCCGCGAAGCTCCTGCGCCTCGCTGACGCGAAGACCGATCGTGTACCTGATCGCGCCGAACAGGAGGAGCGATGCGGTGCCCGTGAACGCGATCGTCGCGAGGACGCCGTAGACCTGGACCCAAAGCTGATGGGCGCCGCCGCCGTAGAGGAGGCCCGTGGTGCCACCCAGACCGGCGGCGTCCAGACGGTCGCCCACGGCGAAGAGCCCGACCGCCACGGTGCCCCAGATACCCGAGATGCCGTGGACCGGGACGGCCCCGATCGGATCGTCCAGCCTCAGCCTCTCGATGGCGACGACCAGCGGCGGAACCGAGATGCCCGCCACGGTTCCGATGAGGACCGCTGCCCAGGGGTCGACGAAGGCGCAGGGCGCCGTGATCGCCACCAGGGCCGCGATGAGGCCGTTTCCGATCTGACTGACGTCCAGCGTGCGGAACATGATCAGCGACCCGACGGCTGCGCCGAGGGCGCCGGCACCGGCCGCCAGGTTGGTGTTGACGATGACGTCCGCGAAGTTCACGCCGACGGCCGCCAGGGTCGAGCCGCCGTTGAAGCCCTGCCAGCCGACCAACAGGATCAGAGCGCCGAGTAGCGCCAGCGGCATCGAGTGCCCCGGAATCGGAACCGCCCTGCCGTTGCGGAACTTGCCGATGCGCGGCCCCAGGATCAGGGCGCCGGCAAGAGCGGCGAGCGCGCCCTGCAGGTGGACGATCGAGGAGCCGGCGAAGTCCAGGAACCCGTCCTGGCCGAGCCAGCCCCCGCCCCACGTCCAGTGGGCGACGATCGGGTAGATCAGGCCCGCGTAGACGATGCCGAAGATGACGTAGCCGGCCGTCTTGACGCGGTCGAGCATCGCCCCGAAGACGATCGCCAGGGAGACCGCGACGAAGACCGACTGGAAGAGGAAGTCGGCCTCGATCGGGATTCCGCCCGAGTAGGCCGGGAAGACATCGTCCTGGGAGAGGAACCAGCCGGCGGTGCCCATGAAGCTGCCGCTCCCGCCAAACGCGATCGCGAAGCCGATCGACCAGAACATCAGCATGGCGATGCCGAGGTTGATGAAGATCTTCGCCATCACGGCGCCGGCGTTCTTCATGCGGGAGAGACCGACCTCGAGCATGCCGAAGCCCGCCTGCATGAAGAGCACGAGCACAGCCGCGACGACGACCCAGATGGAGTCGGTGGCGACGACGAGGGACTCGATCCGCTCCTCGACGCTCGATCCGTCCTGGGCCAGCGCCAGGGTCGGCGCCACCAGCAGCGCGAGAAGCGCGAGCGGCACCAGCCTGAGAGGCCTGAGTCTCATGTCACTCCTTGAATGGGGGAACGCAAACGGCCTGCGGTCGCGCAGGCCCAGCTACCGCGAACGAGTATCGGGAGTGGCGTCCCGCGGTTCGTTGGCCGGGCGTACAAGCTTGGGCGGGTGGACCTGCTCCACCGGACCAAAGCCCGCCGGCGAGCCGCGGGCGAGACGAGGCGCTAGTGCCGTGTCAGGGAACCATGGCGTGTTCTGGCCGCGAAAACCCCGCGGGGCAAGGACGCAGCGTCATCGCCATGGCTGAGCC
>JAUVQP010000130.1 GCA_030598075.1 Miltoncostaeaceae bacterium
CCGCGACGGAGACATCGCCCGGCACGCGCAGTCCGATGCGGTGGGCGGCGTCGAGCGCTCCGAGCGCCAGGACGTCGCTCAGCCCGACGATCGCGTGCGGCCGCGGGTCAGCTCGAAGCGCGGCGCGAGCGGCCGCCTCACCGTGCTCGCGCGTGAGCTGCTCGCTGAAGTAGGCGGTGACGTGGCCGGGGTGCGGCCAGCCTGCGCGGACACCCGCAAGCCGATCCTCCATCCCGGTCGTCCCGAGAATCGCCAGCGTCCGGTGGCCCAGGCCGGCGAGGTAGCCCGCGAGTTCCGCTCCGGCCCCTCGCGCGTCGGCCATCACGCGGGGCGCGTCGTCGACCGGTGGTCCGTCGACGATCACCAGCGGTAGGGCAGGGGGGTGCTCCGGCGCCTGCCGGCGAACCAGCACGATTCCGTCGGCGTGTGGCGGATCGGCCCCCCCGAGGAGGAGGCCGACGCCGGCCTGATCGCAGGCGCGGGCCACCCCGCGGACGACGAGGGCCGTCGCGGGGTCGGCGAAGGCTCCCTCGGCCTGCCCGGCCGTCACCAGCGCGATAGCGCCGCTTCGCCCCAGCCGCAGCGATCGAGCCGCCGGGTGGGGTCCTCGGTACCCGAGCGTTGCCGCGGCCTGGAGCACCCGCTCGCGGGTGGCCGGCGCGAGGCGCTCGGGGTGGTTGAACGCGTGGGAAACCGTGGCGACGGACACGCCCGCAACGCGGGCGACATCGCGGACCGTCGCGCGGTTGCCGTGGCCCTTGCGCACCTTGTCTGAAACGATTAACCTCGCTGCCGACCGTATCCTAAACGTTTCACCGCTGGTGATCCTCGCGGATCCCAGCCCGAGGGGATCCCATGAGCAAGCTTGTCGCACCGCAGATGGTCATCAACAGCCGCATGATCTACTTCGGCTGGATTCCGGCCGACCCCGCCGCCGTTGTCGCCCTCGCTCCGGACGGCTTGTCAGCCATGGAGAACGGCCAGGTCTTCATGAACCAGTACGTCGTCGACTCCGAGGACCAGACGAACGGCTTCGGCGCCTACTCGCTGACGTACATCGGGCCGGACCTGGAGGGACGGCCCGCTCCCGACGGCGAGACGCCGGGCCGCTGGTGGACCCACTACTTCAACTCGAACGCCGACATGCGCGCCTACGCCTCGGAGCGGGGCGTGCCCGCGAGTTCCGGAAAGACGACCATCGAGATCTCCGGCGACACGCTGGTCGCCACCACCGAGTCCGACGGCGTCCCGGTCATTCGCACGACCGCGAAGGTCGGCTCGCCCGGAAGCATCGTCGCCCGTGGCCAACTCCACTACATCACGCAGGTCGGCTCGGACATGGTCAGCGGCATCTACCCGTACATCGCCGATCTGGTCGACCCGTTCGAGGTCACCAAGCTCGAGTTCCTCGAGCCCGACCACTCGGTCTACGCGCTGCGGCCCGCGGATCCGCTGCAGTTCGTATGGGGCTTCTACTCTCCGACGGCCTCGTTCGCCTACCCGGGCGGCGAAGAGGTCATCTCGTAGCGCACCGCCGGGTACGTCAGCCGGGCCGCGTGATGCGCGGTCTGCTTCGGGCGGAGGGGTCGGCGGCGAGCGATGGGCGCTCCGGCTCCGCGGGGCCGCACAGCGCGGACAGCGCCGCTTGGGTCAGCGTGAGCGCGGGGCTGCCGAGCGTCCACAGCCGAACCGGTCCCAACGAGAGGGCGCGCTGCGGCCGGGGTCGAAGGAGCGGTCGCGGTGCGCCCCCCAGCGCGATGACCCGCTCGGCGTGGCCCCTGCCCAGCCAGAGGAAGATGCGCGTGGGGCGGATGTCGGCGCCGAAGAGACCGCCGACCTGCACAGCGACGTTGCGCTCGTGACCGCAAACTCTCGGCATTGGCCCTAGGGTAAGGCACGCCTCGGAGGCCCTCTGGTCCGGGTCGCCGGGGAAGGTTCCGTGCGGTGCCGCGCACGAGTACGCTCACGGCGTGAAGCGCCTGCGGCGAGCCTTGCTGGTCGGCCTGGCGCTGTTCTGGATCGCCTCGCCCGCGGCGGGCGCTCCGCCCGTTCCCGAGGCGGAGTCCTACGTGCTCGTCAACAGCGGCACCGGAGCCGAGCTCGCAGGAGTGAAGCCCGGTCAGCGGCTCGCCATGGCGAGCACGACCAAGATCATGACCGGCCTGATCGCGATCGAGCAGCTTGATCCGGACGACATGGTCACGGTCCCGCCAGAGGCCGCCATCGGCGGCTCCACCGCGCGGCTGGTCGTGGGCGAGCGGATTCGCGCGGACGACCTCATCACGGGTCTGCTGGTCGGGAGCGGGAACGACGCGGCGATCACCTTGGCACATGCCGTGGCGGGATCCGAGGACGCGTTCGTCGAGCTCATGAACCGTAGGGCGGAGAGGCTGGGCCTCTCCGACACGGCCTTCGTCAACCCGCACGGCCTCGATGAGCCGGGGCACGCCAGCACGGCTCGCGACCTTGTGCGCCTGGGCCGCGTGGCGATGCGCCAGGAGCGGTTCCGCTCGCGCGCCGAGGTTCGGAGCGCCACCATCCCCGGGCCCAACGGGGTCGGCGAGCGCCTGTACGAGTCGAAGAACGGCCTGCTCGACCTCATGCCGGAGGCCGACGGCATCAAGACCGGCCAAACCGCCGCCGCGGGGTACGCGATCGTGGCGCGGGCGCGCCGTTCGGAGTTGGGCGTCACGCTGTCGCTCGCGATGATCGGATCGCCCACCGAAGCCGCGCGCGCGCGCGACGCCAAGCGCCTGCTCGAGTGGGGCTTCGCCCAGTATGCGAAGCCCGTCCTCGTGCGGGACGGCGCCCTCGTCGGGCGCGCGCGCCTCCGCGACCGCCCCGGAGCGAGCGTGGCGTATCGGGTGGACGGCACCGTTACCGCGCCGATCCGGCTCGACGGGCCGGCGATCAGCGAGACGATCGTCGCGCCACCCGAGTTCCAGGGGGCGGTCACGGAGGGTGATGTGGTCGGCGAGATCGTCGTTCGTCAGGGGCAGCGGATGCTGGGCCGGCGCGACCTCGTCGCCGTGCGCTCGGCAGCGGGGCCCGGGTTGTGGGATCGTGTACGCCGAGTCGTGGAAAGCCTCCTTCCGTGATCGTGACCGTCACCCTCAACGCGGCGCTGGACCGGACCTTGCGGGTGGCCAACCTGCAGTTCGGTAGTCGGCACCGCGCGGAGTCCTCACTGACCCAGCCCGGCGGCAAGGCGGTCAACGTCGCGCGCGCGCTCAAGCGGCTCGGTCAACCCGTGATCGCCACGGGCATGGCCGGCGGCCGCGTCGGCACGCAGATCATCGAGGAGCTGACGGAGGAGGGGATCCTCAACGACTTCGTACGTATCGGCGATCAATCGCGGACGTCGACGGCCGTCATCGACCCCATGTACAACCGCCAGACAGAGATCAACGAGCAGGGGCCGTCCGTCACCGAGGCCGAGATCGAGGTGCTCCTTGACAAGGTCCGCTATCTGTCGCGCGGCGCCGACGTGTTCGTGCTCGCCGGTTCGCTCCCGCGCGATGTCCCGCAGGACTTCTACGCCACGCTCATCGAGGAGCTCCATTCGCGCGAGACGCTCACGGCGCTCGACACGACGGGAACCCCCCTCCGGCTCGCGCTCGCCGGGAAGCCGGGGGTCGTGAGCCCGAACGTCCGCGAGGCCGAAGACTGCGTCGGGTACGAGTTCGCGGATCGCGCCGACCACGCCCAGGGTGCCCGAGTTCTGTGTGAGATGGGGGCGGAGACGGCCCTGATCCACGACGAGACCGGCTGTGTGGCACACATTCGCAGCCGTGGTCAGACCAAGGGAGCCACCTTCCGGGCGACCCTTCCCCGGCGCGACGTCGTCAGCACCGTGGGCTCCGGCGACTCCTTCCTGGCGGGCTACGTCGCCGCCCGCTACGACCGCGCGTCGCCCGAGGCCGCCCTGAGCCTCGCGGTGGCGACGGGAGCGGCGAACACCCAGCAGTACGGAGCGGGCGTGTTCGACCCCGACGACGTCCCCGCGCTGCGCCGGCAGGTCATCGTCGAGGAGATGTGACGCGCCGGCCGATCGGACCGCCGCACAGTCCGTGGTTCAGAGCGCAACGTCCGTTGCGGGCCGCCGAGGGCCCTTGCTAGGGTCGGGGGACTGCATGGGGTTGGTTGGGCGCACTCTTCTCGCGAGGCTCAGGCAGCGGCGGAACGCCGCGCTGGGCCCTTTTTGTTCGCGCGCTGATCGACAGGGAGTGACGCGGGCGTCGACGTAGCGGGGGCGCGATGGAGATCGAGATCGGGCGTGGCAAAAAGGGACGGCGGGCGTACGCGCTCGACGACATCGCGATCGTGCCCAGCCGGCGCACCCGGGATCCGGAGGACGTCGACCTCACCTGGCGGCTGGACGGCCACGACTTCGAGCTTCCGCTCCTGGCGTCGGCCATGGACGGGGTGGTCGACACGCGGGTGGCGGGGATCGTCGGCAAGCTCGGCGGCCTGGCGGTGCTCAACCTGGAGGGCATCCAGACTCGCTACGAGGAGGCCGACGCCGAGCTTGCGCGCATCGCGGGCTTCTCTCCCGCCGACGCCACCCGTGGCCTGCAGCAGATCTACCGGGAACCGATCAAGCCGGAGCTGATAG
>JAUVQP010000046.1 GCA_030598075.1 Miltoncostaeaceae bacterium
CGCAGTCGTCCCTTCGGTCACACCTGTGCCACAGGAAGGCCGGCGGCGGCTCAACCGCGCCCATCTCGCTGATCAAGTGAGCGCCCTCGGCAGGCGCTGATCGTGCCGCGCAGAGGTTCGACGCCTATCTCTCCCGCCGGGGGCCCACGACCGCCACGCCGGCCGCTTAGGAGAGTCAACCCGGACGCGCTTCTGGGTGCTGCGTGGCCGAGGCTCTGCGTCATGCTCGCCGGCGATCTGGGCGGCCGAGCCGCGCTGCGGCCAACCCGAGCGACCGGAGGCCGTCGAGTAGGACCAACCTCTCTGAGGGGGCTGGGTGATGGCGATCCTGTCGCCTTCCGTGCCGTCTGCGGGGTTGAGGTCCTGGCGTTGCCAGGGTCGCTCAACCTCACGCTCTTCGGGCCTCGGATCATGGCTCCGTTCACCAGCAAGCCTCGGCTGGCGTCCCGAACCCCTACCTGCGTCGTTGCGGTCGGACATCCCGGACCCGGACTCGCTGATCGGGTAAGGCACATCGGAGAGCCTCACGCTGGCCTCGCTGCCTTTTGGGACGACGAAGCCCGAACGGAGCGGGCGGGTGTTCGTCGCCGCCGGCCGGACGAGTCGGGCTAGATCTAAGCTGCCAACACGTTGTTCATCCGGGGCCGCTACCTGGAGGATTGGGGTTGTCGACACTCCGATCCCACAGGAGAGCCCCGGATGAAGCTCCACGCTAACGCCAAGCTGACCCCCGCGGCCACAAGCCGGGCTCAGCGCGGGAGGCGAGGCGTGAGTCGCCCAGCCGCTCCACAGGACGACCCGCACGGCCCCAAGGCCACGAGCCTCAGGGCCATCCAGGTGACTACCTGCTGCCTGTCAGCAGCCTGTGTTGGTCTTGTCCTGCCCGTTCACCGCGCATGCCTCTGCGCCGTCACCGGTCGCCCTGGCGATGGTCCTCGTCGAGTCGTCGGCGGTCGCGGTGGCCGTGCTGTCGTCACCGCTCGCAATGGCGCGGATGAGGATCGAGCCGTTAGTCGCGGTCGCGGTGGCCGTGCTGCCGTCACCGGACGCCGAGGCGGCGGTGTTCGTCGAGTCGTCGGTGGTCGCGGTGGCCGTGCTGCCGTCACCCCTCGCAATGGCGACGGTGCCCTCCGAGTTGTTAGTCGCGGTCGCGGTGGCCGTGCTGCCGTCACCCCTCGCCTCGGCGCGGGTGCTCGTCGAGTCGTTAGTCGCGACGGCGGTCGCCCGGTTCCGGTCATCGTCCCCGTCAAGCCCGGCCTCGGCCTCTGCCTCGGACGTAAAGTCGGCGCGAGCAATCGCGACGTTGCCCTTCCCGGCACCCGACGAGCAGGTCACGTTGTCGCCCGTGTCCGCCCGCAGCTCACCGTTGGCGGCCACGCACGCATACAGGCGGTTTGCCTCACCGTTACCGGGCTCGGCGCTGGCCACGCCGGTCATTCCGAAGCCAATGGCTCCGCAGGCAGCCGCACCGATCAACAACGTTCTCGGCAGTCTCGTCTTGCGCTCCATCAGGGGCCTCTCTCGTTGGGCATGCGCCGAATGCGCAGAACCTACAAGTTCGCAGGGATGCGGGGCATTCCAGGGGCGGGCGCGCTTCGGACGGTTCTACAATCACCGCCGACCCCACAGAGCCCTCAATCGCCAGACGCCGGCTCAACGGCTGGCATGGCTCCTGGGGAACAACGTCATGGCGACCCACAGCTAGACCTGCGTGCGCGCCAGTTGTGCGCCAGTTACACGCGCAATCCTGCTGATCGGAGCGGCCCAGAGCGGAAGACTGTGACCAGCTCTCGCTGGTCCGACATCGCCTTAGTGTTGGCACTTTGGCTCTTCTTGGAGCTCATGCCCCCGGCAGGAATCGAACCTGCGGCACCGGGTTTAGGAAACCCGTGCTCTATCCACTGAGCTACGAGGGCCGGCGGAGCCAGGATAGACCCCGCGGGGCACGGGCCGGACGGGGTGCTCAGGCGAGTAGGTACGGCTCCCAGATGCGGGGCTTGCGCGGCGCGGCCACCGAGATGAAGACATCCGGCCGCGGCGGCCGGGGTGCCCTGCGAAGGCTCCAGCCGATCTCCTCCGGAAGGCGGCTGCCCTTGCTGAGGTTGCAGGGCGAGCAGCAGGTGACGACATTGTCCCAGCTGGAGCGCCCGCCCCGGCTGCGGGGCACCACATGATCGAGCGTCAACTGCGAGGTGGCGCCGCAGTACTGGCAGAGGTAGCCGTCGCGCGCGAAGACGGCCCGACGCGAGATCTTGCGGGCCTCGTTGCGCGGCACACGGATGTAGTACCGCAGCCGGATGACCAACGGACGGTCGAGCAGGGCGCCGGCGGCCGAGCGAAGTCGGCGCGCGGCGCGCTCCAGCACCTCGGCCTTCTCCTTCAGCACCAGCACGACGGCGCGCTGCATCGAGCAGACGTTGATCGGCTCGTAGCTGGCGTTCAAGACCAGGACCTGCTGGGACATCTCGTTGGAGCCCCCTGCGCCGTGAGCGCCGAGGAGTCTAGCTGGGAAGCCCCGCAACGCGATAGGACCCCAGGGCCGTGACGCGGGCGACGCCCTGCTCCTCGATCGCCGTGATGGCGGCGGCGACGGGGAGGTCGCGCTCGCGGCTCCCTTCGATGTCGATGAAGAAGACATACCGGCCAAGACCGGTCTTCGCGGGCCGGCTCTCGAGCCGCGTGAGGTTGACCGCCCGCATCGCGAACTCCTGGAGGATCGCCAAGAGGGCGCCGGGCCGGTCGCGGTCCAGCATGCAGACGATGGAGGTCCGAAAGGGCCCGGCGCCGGTCGCGGGAGCGGGTTCGCGCCCGAGAAGGACGAAGCGTGTGTGGTTGTCATCGACGTCGGCTATGTCGTCCGCTATGACGTTGACGCCGTAGAGATCGGCGGCGCGGAGGGTGCCGATGGACGCCCATGGCTGGTCCGTGGTGCTGACGACGCGCACCGCCTCCGCCGTGGAGTGCGCCGCCGCGATGTCGACGCCCGGAAGCTCGCGGCGAAGGAAGCGTCGGCACTGGGCCGTGGCCTGCGGGTGGGAGATGACCTCGCGGACATCGCCGAGCGCGACCCCCTCGCGGGCGATCAGATGGTGGCGAATGCGGTGCACCACCTCGGCGCGGATCTGAAGCGGCGTCTCGCCGAACGCCAGCTGATCGAGCGTCTGGGTGACCGAGCCCTCGATGGAGTTCTCGATCGGGACGAGCGCCTCGGGCACGGTGCCGGAGCGCACCGCCTCGAAGCAGTCAGCGACTCCGGACAGCGGCACGAGGTCCATATCCGCCGACGAGCCCAGCAGCTCGCGGAGCGCCTCCTCCGCGAACGTTCCCTCGGGTCCCAGGAAACCGATCCTCACTCGGACTCCCGCGATGTCGCATTGGGCTCGTCCATGCCCTCGGCGGCGTCGGCCGGTGGCGTGTCCTCCATGGGCAACGGCTCGCGGCCGGTCGCGAGAGTGAACGCCCGTTGCTCCTCCGGGGACAGGCGCTGCGCCGGACGGCCCTCGGAGAACTCCTTGAGGTAGACCCTCGCGTGATCGCGCGCGTGGAGCGATGTGACGACCGCCCCGGTGGAGTTGCCGTCGAGCAGCGCCAGCGACCACGACTGCTGGCCGCCCATGTCCCGGTACGCGTTGTAGCGGACAAGCCCCTGGAACCGCAGCGCGGTGAGCAGGTCCGCCGCGGTGCGCGTGCTCCCGTCCGCGACGAGCGTCTCGAGGGCGGCGAGCCCACGATCGAGCTGCTCGACGCCTCGCCGGAGGGCGGCCTGGCCGTCGGCGAGGCTCGTCTTGGCCCCGTCGGGCAGCAGAACCCGATTCGCCTCGCGGGCGCGCGCCAGCCCGCGCCAGAGAAACACGCACAGGACGAGCGCCACGACCCCCGGGGCCGCGGCGGCGGCCACCACCCAAACGGGAAGCTCTGCCACGAGTGGCCGCCGGGTGCTAGCGCCGTGCCCGATGGAGCACCGGTGCTCCATCGGGGGACGCGGGCGGGCATCGCCCCGAGAGAACCTCGCGGGGCCAGGGCGCAGCGTCATCGGCATGGCGGACCCCGTGGCGATGACCGAGGATGGCGCATCCGCGGAGGTCTTGGACGCGGCGGAGCGCGGCGAGCATTTCCTGACCGGGCACGAGAGCTAGATGGTGATGGTGACCGGGTAGGTGGCCCGGTTGTTGTCGACGCGGCTCTCGTTCGGAACCGGGACGACCTCTATATCGAGCGTTCCCTGCTCGCCGAACTCGGGCGCGGACGGCCCCGGGATCTCGACGGCGATCTGGTCGCCCGGCGCGATCGTCTCGATCGAGGTCTCCTGGGTCTCGGCCTCGCCGGGGCTGTCGGGGTACGAGAACTTCGCGCGGACGATGATGCCGTTCTCGACGAAGTCGCCGCCGTTCTCGATGGTGATCCGCCACTTGAGTTCCTCGGACGCCTGAACGCTGGTCGCGCTGTCGGGCGTCAGACGGGTCTCTGATGGCAGCGCTTCGGTCTTGACGAGGGAGGTTCCCCTCAGGTTGCCGGTCTGGTCGTCATCACCGCCCTGGGCGGCGCTCTGGCGCCTGAGCCCCGGTAGCAGGGCTTTAGCGCCGTTGGCGGACGCGAAGCCGGCGTTGGGCAGGAACGGTTTGTCCTCGGGGGGCTTGACGTCGCTGATGTCGTCGTCGGCCAGGGCCCTCTTGGCGGGCCCGACGAACGAGTCGTCGTAGATGACGTCGCTCGCGAGGAAGCGCTGCATGGAGTTCGCGAGCGCGGTGGCCGCGAACTCGTTGTCGCGAGACTCGATGATCGTCGGCAGATTCTCCGCCAGGGACTCGAGCCCCGTGACGCGGTACTCGAACGTGGTCACGAGGCTCTGCTGCGCCGCGTTGAGGCCGCCGGGAGGACCCAGGCCCCGAGCGCGATCCACGACGGTCTGCGCCTCGTCGCGAATGCCGGTGACCTTGGTCCGAAGCTGGGGCGGGTTGTCGCCGCTGGCGTTGGTGAGGGTCAGGCGGAGCTGCTTGCCCTGCTCGGCCGACTCGTCCACGAGCTCGGCTACCTCGTTCATGTAGGTCTTGTACGAGTCGACGAGCTGATTCCGCTGACACTCACGGACGACGAGGACCAGCACCAGCACCAGGATGCCGACGAACGCGGCCCCGAGAGCAAGCCGCGCGATCGGCTTCTGCAGCCAGCCGGGGCCTCCCGCGCTCGATCCGCCGCGCCGACGTCCCCGACCGCCGGGCGGCCGACCGCCGCCTTCGGAACCCGTCCCAGCCTTCCCGCGGCGCCGCCGACCGCCACGCGAGCGGCCGCGCCGCGACCCCCGTGCGGCCGGCGCCTCCTCCTGCTCGGGCTCGGCGCCGAGCGAGAACGGCTCGTCGGCGTCCTCTCCGGTGACCGAGGTCTCGCCGGAGCCCGAGGGCGGCGAAGGGGAATCGTCGTCTCCGTCGCGCGGTTTGCGTTCCGGGGGATCGTCGAAGAACTCGACGTCCGGGAATTCGTCGTCGCTATCGGGCATTGACCGCTCGGTGTAGGCGTGCGTCGGGAGCCAGCGACGGGGCGCGAACCCCTTGCCGTCGCCCTCGATATTCCACGATGGCGCCGCGCGTCCTGCCCTGGTGGGCGCGAATGTACCACGGCTCCGGGCCCCTACGGCGCCGGCCGGGCAGGGACGGCCGTGGCGCTCCCGAAGGGTGTCCGAACATGTCCGCACGTCCGCAGACGGCGGCTGCCGCCCCCTCGGTGCTCGGCCGGTATCGCCTGGGACCCGTGATCGGTCGCGGCGCGACCGCCGCCGTTCACCGCGCACTCGACACGGACACGGGCGAACTCGTCGCCGTGAAGATCGTTCCGGCGCACGCAGAGGTCGTCCCCCGCGTCCGGGCTGAGATCCGGGCGGTGGTCCGCCTGGAGCATCCCGGGGTCGTCGCATTGCTGGACTGGGGCGAGGACGAGGACGCCGTCTACCTGATCTCCGAGCTCGTCGAGGGCGCCTCTCTCGCCGCCGAGCTGGCGGGTGGACCGGTGGATGCGCGCGACGCGGTGAGCGTGACCCGCGACGTGCTGGGCGCCCTGGCCCACGCCCACAGTCGCGGGGTTGTTCACCGCGACGTCAAGCCGGCCAACATCCTGGTGGAGAGCGACGGACGGGGACGCCTCACGGACTTCGGGATCGCCCGCCTGGCGGGAGAGTCCCGGCTGACGGCGACGGGCGGCGTGGTCGGGACGATGGCCTATATGGCGCCCGAGCAGGCGCGGGGTAGCCAGGCCGGTCCGCGCGCCGACGTCTACGCGGCGACCCTCGTGCTGTACGAAGCGCTCACGGGCGTGTCCCCGCTGCTGGCGGAGAGCCCCGCCGAGATGGCCCGTCGCGCGGCGGAAGGCGACATCCCGCCGCTCCGAGAGCTGCGGCCGGACCTTCCGCGGCAGCTACTCGACGCGGTCGACGCGGGTCTTGAGCGCGCGGCGCGCGCTCGACCCGACGCCATCGGGATGGAGTTCCTGCTCGCCCGGGCGGATGCGGGCCTCGGGCTGTCGCGTCACGCGCGCCGCGCTGCCCCTCTCGCGAGCGGGATCGTCGGCGCCGCGGTCACGGGAGCGGCGCTGGCGACCGCCACCGAGCTGGGCACAGCGGCCGTGGTGGCCGCGAGCGTCGGCGTCGGCCTTGCGGCCGCCGCCTGGCCCCGAGCGACCGTCGCGGCCGGGGCGATCGCGGGCACCGCGCTGATCGCGAGCGCCAACCCGGGCGCCGCGGTGGTGCTCGGCGCTCTCGCCGTCGCCATCGTCATGACGGGCTGGCGCCTGGGACGCCTCGTGCTGCTCCCCGCCCTCGGCCCGCTTCTGCTCGCCCTCGGACTCGGCCCGCTGTACGCGGCGTTCGCCGGCGCCGCATCCACCTGGCCGCGTCGCCTCTGGGCGGGGATCGCCGGAGTCGCCGCGATGCTCGCCTGGCAGGTTTCGGCGGGATCCGACGCCCTGCTGTTCGGGGGACGCCGCGTCGACGGCGGCGTCGCCGGGCTCGCCGGAGAGCTGTCGCCGCTCGCCGCCGCCGACGCGCTGACCGACCCCGTCATCGTCCAGGCGGGAGCGCTCGCTCAGGGCGCCGTGCTGATCGTGGCGACCCTGGCCTTTCCGCTCGTGGTGCGGGCCCAGCCGGGCCTCGCGCGCGCCGGCGCGGCGGGGGCGTGGGCCCTTGCGATCGCCGGGCTCGCGATGGCCTACGCGAACGATGCGGCCCTCGCGGTCGCGGCCACGCTTCCCAGCGTCGTCATCCTGATCGTATGGGGCTTTCAGCCCCTGATGCACCGCCGCGGACGAGCAACACGGAGCCGGTCCGCTACGCTGCGCAGTCCTACTCGATGACCGTGCTACGAACGATCGAACGCAGAATCGAAGGTCTGTTCGAGCGCGGGTTCCGGCGCGCGTTTCGCAGCAGCCTGCAACCCGTGGAGCTGGCGCGCAAGCTCGGTCGGGAGATGGAGGAGAGCAAGACGGTGTCCGTCTCGCGGGTCTACGTGGCCAACGAGTTCACGGTCTTCCTCTCGCCGAGCGACCGCGAGAGCTTCGCCAGCTTCGAGTCGACGCTGTGCGAGGAGCTGTCGACCTATCTGGCGGCGCAGGCGCGTGCGGGCGGCTACGCAATGGTCGCCGACGCCGCCGTGGCGCTCGAGACCGACGAGGACCTGCGCCAGGGTGAGTTCGGCGTCGCCTCGCGCATGGCCGAGGAGCCTCAGGGCGTCCCGTCCGCGTCCCGCGACGGAATTCCGGCGCCGAAGCGCACCTCGGGAGGGGACTTCCGGCCGGCCGGCGCCCCGGCGTCGGCACCCCGTCCTGCGGTGGGCCCCGCGAGCATCGCCGCGGCGGTGCCTCGGCGCGCCGCGCCCCCGCCGCCGCAGAACCCCGGCCTGCGGGGCGTGAGCGGAACCCAGGTCATGTCGGCCGGCGAGGCACGGCATCACGGGATGCGGGGCGAGACGCTCACCATCGTCACGGCGACGGCACGCGAGCGGGTCTCGAAGCGCGTGACGACCATCGGGCGCAGCCGGGACTGCGACATCGTTGTCGCCGACCCGAACGCGAGCCGGCTTCACGCCGAGGTCCGACACTCGGGCGAGGACTACCTCATCGTCGACATGGGTTCGACGAACGGGCTCGAGGTCAACGGGCGCGCCGCGAAGCGGCAGGCGCTCGCCAACGGGGACACGATCCAGATCGGCACCACCGAGCTTCGCATCGAGATCGCCTGACCGATGACCGAGACGGGCCTCCTCATCGCCGAAGTGGCGTTCCTCGTACTGCTCTATCTCTTCATCTGGGGCATCGTCCGCGCGTCCAGCCGCCAGCTGCGCGGCGATCCTCCCCCGGCACCGGCCTCCCACCCGCCCGCGCCTCTGATCGTGCCCCTCGCCGAGGAGCCCACGTCCGCCGAGGCCTCGTTCGAGCCGCACGGGCCCGACGCCCAGGCGCCGGAAACGCCCCTCGCCCCGCCCGCGCCGCTCGATGCGGACCCGAAGATCCGGACCGCCATGAGCGAGCCCGCCATGGACGCCGAGCCCGTCGAGGAGCCGTCGATCCGCCATGAGGCGGACGAGGCGATCATGCCGGGCGATGGGGAGCGCGCTCTCGATCTGGCGTCAGGCGTCCAACCTCACCTCGTGGTTGAGCAATCCCCGACGCTCCCGAGCGGCGAGGTGCTCGACCTGACGGGCGGTATCACCATCGGGCGCTCGAAGAGCAGCGACCTGACGCTTTCGGACCAGTTCGTGTCGCATATGCACGCCCGCATCCTGCGCCGCGGTCCCTACTACTTCGTGGAGGACCTCGGCTCCACCAACGGGACATTCATCAACGACCGCCGTGTCGAGACTCCTGCCCAGCTGCGCGTGCGCGACGTGGTGCGCTTGGGCGACTCGGTGCTCCGGTACGAGGAATGAGCGAGGATCGCTCCCTTCGGCTGCTGGATCTCGCCCAGGCATCGGATACCGGCCTCGTGCGCGCCCACAACGAGGACCGAGCGCTCGCCACGCCCACGCTCATCGCGGTCGCCGACGGAATGGGCGGAGCGCGGGCGGGAGAGGTGGCCGCCGAGATGGCGATGAAGCGTCTCGCGGCGCTTCCCGAACCCCCGAGCGGCGATGCGGTGCTGCTGGCGGTGCAAGCCGCCAACACCGACATCCGTCGGCTCGCCGAGGCCGATCCGGACAAGGCGGGCATGGGAACGACGGTCACCGCGGCGCTGGTCGCGGACGGCCGGCTGGACGTGGTTCATGTGGGGGACTCGCGGGCCTATCGCTGGCGCGATGGCGACCTGTCGCAGCTCAGCGAGGACCACTCTGTGGTGTGGGAGCTCGTGAAGCGCGGGAGCATCACGGAGGAGGAGGCCGAGCACCACCCCCACCGGAACGTCATCACCCGGGCGGTCGGCGCGGAGCGGCAGGTCCA
>JAUVQP010000107.1 GCA_030598075.1 Miltoncostaeaceae bacterium
TCCCATGCGTGGGGCACGAAGCCGTTCATCCAGAGTTCGAGACGCTCGGGGGGGGACTCGGCGACGGGGCCGCCGCCGAAGCTGCCGTCCCTCGGCGGCGCGGTGACCGCGTTGACGATCAGGTCCAAGCCGCCGAGGTTCCGCTCGGCACGGCGGATGACCTCGGCGACCGAGCGGGCGTCGGAGGCATCGCCCGGCATCGTCTCGACCTCCGGGTGGTCCTCGACCAGCCGGTCGAGCGTCTCCTCGGTCCGAGCGACGGCGAGAACCCGCCAGCCGCGGCTCAGTCGGTCGGCGACGACCGCCCGTCCGACGTTTCGGGCTCCGAACACCAGGGCGACCGCGGAATCGGGCACGCCCTCATAGTGCCAGGACCGCGCGGCGGGACCGGTATCATCACGGCGTGATCGAAGGTGCGATCGCCGACGGGGCGAGTACGGTTGGCCGCTTTCCCGGGCTGCGGCCGCGGCGGCTTCGGGCGAGTGACGCCATGCGGCGCATGGTGCGGGAGACGCGCCTTCACGCGGATCAGCTCATCCTCCCGCTCTTCGCGACCGAGGGTCGAGGCGTGCGCGAGCCCATCGAGGCCCTCCCCGGTCACAGCCGCCTCTCGCCCGACCTGATCGGCGAGCGGGCCGAGCGAGCGTTCGCGGCGGGGCTGCCCGCCGTTCTGGTGTTCGGCGTCACCGATCGCAAGGACGGGGCCGCGAGCGCAGCTTACGACCCTGACGGACCCACCCAGCAGGCGGTCGCGGCGATCCGCGAGGCGGCACCGGAGCTCGTTGTGATCACCGACGTCTGCCTGTGTGGGTTCATGGACCACGGCCATTGCGGCGTCATCGTCGACGAGCGCGTGGACAACGACGTCACCCTCGAGCTTCTGGCACAGGTGGCCGCGACCCACGCCGACGCCGGAGCCCACGTCGTCGCGCCCAGCGACATGATGGACGGGCGCGTGGGGGCCATCCGAAGCGGGCTCGACCGGGAGGGGCACCCGGACGTGGCGATCATGAGCTACGCGGCGAAGTATGCATCCGCCTTCTACGGACCGTTCCGCGAGGCGGCGGGCTCGGCGCCGGCGTTCGGCGATCGACGCGGCTACCAGCTCGATCCGGCCAACGTGCGCGAGGCCGAGCGAGAGATCGCTCTCGACGTCGGCGAGGGCGCCGACATGATCATGGTCAAACCGGCGGCCACCTACCTCGATGTGGTGGCGATGGCGCGTCGAGCGACGGGGCTGCCCCTCGCGGCGTACCACACCAGCGGCGAGTACGCGATGGTGAAGGCGGCGGCCGAGCGAGGCTGGCTCGACGAGCCCGCGGCGGCAATCGAGACGCTGACGGCCATCTCCCGCGCGGGGGCCGACCTGATCATCACCTACTACGCCGAGGACGCCGCTCGGTGGCTCCATGAGGAGACGGCATGACGACCACGGCACAGAGTTCTCGGCGCAGCCCGGACGAGGTGGACCGCGACGTGCTCAACGCCCTGCAGGCAGGAATCGCGCTGGTGCGGCGCCCCTTCGAGGAGGTCGGAGAGCGCTGCGGGCTTTCCGAGGCGGACGTGCTCACACGGCTTGGGCGCCTCAAAGACAGCGGCCTGGTACGGCAGTTGTCGGCGATCTTCGACACGCGGGCGCTCGGCTACAAGAGCAGTCTGGTCGCGGCCCGCTACCCGGACGACCGATTGTTCGAGGCGGCGGCGATCGTCGGCGGCCACCCGGGAGTCAGCCACAACTACCGCCGCACGCACTCCTTCAACCTGTGGTTCACGGTGGCCGTCGAGCCCGAATCCACGCTGGGGCTCGATCGCACGGTGGAGATGCTGGCCGAGGCGACCGACGCCGAGTCCATGCGCATGCTGCCGACGCTCAAGCTGTACAAGATCAACGTCCAGCTCGACATGACCGGCGCGGAGGCGACCGACGCGAAGGAGTCCTCGCCCCGGCCGGCCCCGACCCGCGGCGACGGAACGCTGCCGACAGAGCGCGACCGCCGAGGGATCGAGATCCTCCAGCGCGACCTCCCGCTCGACCCGGAGCCCTTCGACCTCTGGGCGGGTGAGGCCGGCATGGACGTCGACGAGTTGCTGGCCGTCGCGCAGACCTTCGTCGACCGCAGGTACATGCGCAGGTTCGCCGCGGTGCTCAACCACCGCCGCGCCGGCTTCGGGGCCAACGGCATGGCGGTTTGGAAGGTTCCGGATGGCCGCCTCGACGAGCTCGGGGCCCGCATGGCGGCGTTCAAGTCCGTCTCGCACTGCTATCGGAGGCCGACCTACCCCGACTGGCCCTACAGCCTCTTCACCATGGTGCACGCGCGCTCGACCGAGGCGTGTGAGGAGACGATCGCGGCCATCGCGGCCGACGCCGGGCTGGACGATCCGGATCAGCGGACGGTTCTCTACTCGACGTACGAGTTCAAGAAGATCCGGCTCGTCTACTTCACGCCCGAGTACCGGGAGTGGGAGAGGCGCGCGGTGGCCGGCGAGACGCTGCCGCGCTGGGAGCGATCCTGAGGACGCAACGCTCGTGACGCAGAGCGATGAGCTCTACGAGCGGGCCCGCGGCGTCTTGGTCGGGGGCGTCAACTCGCCCGTCCGTGCGATGCGGTCCATCGGGCGGGATCCGCTGTTCATTCAGAGGGCGAAGGGCCCTCACGTGTGGGACGCCGACGGCAACCGTTACGTCGACTACCTCGGCACCTGGGGACCGGCCATCCTGGGTCACGCACCGGACGTGGTCCTCGACGCCGTATCGTCGAGCCTGCCGTCCGGGACGTCGTTCGGAGCGCCCACGGAGGCCGAGGTCCGCTTCGCCGAGGTCGTCGCGGACGCCGTTCCGTCGATCGAGCGGCTGCGCATGACAAGCTCGGGCAGCGAAGCCGTGGCCGGGGCGCTGCGCGTGGCGAGGGCCGCGACCGACCGAGAGCCCGTGGTGAAGACCGAGGGCGGCTACCACGGAGCCCTGGACGGCCTGCTCGCCGCGGCCGGGAGTGGCGCCACCACCCTCGGGGTTCCGACCAGCCCCGGGGTGCCGCGCGGAGCGACCGAGGCCACTCGGCTCGTGCCCTACAACGACGTGGCGGCGGCGCGCCGCGCGCTCGATGGAGCCGCCGCGATCATCGTGGAGCCGGTGGCGGGCAACATGGGGGTCGTGCCACCCGAGCCCGGCTACCTGGAGGGGCTTCGCGAGGCGTGCGACGTCACGGGGGCGCTGCTGATCCTCGACGAGGTCATGACCGGCTTCCGCGTCGCGTACGGTGGGGCCCAAGAGCTCTACGGTGTGCGAGCCGACCTGACCTGTCTGGGCAAGGTCATCGGAGGCGGCCTTCCGGTGGGCGCGTTCGGAGGTCGCGCGGACGTCATGTCCGAGCTGGCCCCCGAGGGCCCGTGCTACCAGGCGGGAACCCTCTCGGGAAACCCGCTCGCGACGGCCGCGGGCCTCGCGGCGTTGGGCGAGCTTGCGGACCCGCGCGTGTACGAGCGGCTCGAGGCCACGGGAGCGGCACTCGAGAGCGCCATCGGGGAAAGCGGCGCGCCGATCGTCACCAACCGCGTGGGCTCCATGCTGACGGCCTTCTTCACCGACGGCCCCGTCACCGACTACGCCTCGGCCCTCACGAGCGATACCGAACTGTACGGAAGGTTCGCCTGCGCCCTTCTCGATCGCGGCGTCTATCCGCCCCCGTCGCAGTTCGAGGCGTGGTTCGTCAGCAGCGCGCACGGCGACGGGGAACTCCGCGCGACGCGCGACGCGCTGGCGGGCGCCGCCGCGGAGGTCGGGCCGTGAGGGACGCGCTGGGCGCGGAGCCCGCGCTTGCCGACGCGCTGATCGAACCTGCGCCGGCACCGCTGCTGGCGCCTCTGGTCGCCCCGCCACTCCGCCCGATCGAGGCCGCTGGCTTGGACCTCATCCTGGAGGGATTCCTCCTGCACCACGGCGTCTCGCGACATGTGGCAATCGCCGATCGCGGCCGCCGCGTGCTGGCCGGCGACTACTGCTACGCGACGGGTCTCGTGCGCGTCGCGGCGGCGGGCGATCTGTTCGTCATCGAGGCCCTGTCGGAGTTGATCGCCGTCAGCGCTGGGCTCGTCGCGCGACGCGGGCGCGATCAGCTCGAGCCGCTGTGGCGCGGAACCGTCGCAGCGATCGCGCTCGGCGGAGGAGGCAACGGGGACGGTCCCGCCGCCGCGTTGGCCGCTGCAACGACATCGCTCGAGGCCTCGGGCGATGGGGGGCCGCTCCGCGCCCTCGCGGATCGGCTCGGTCCCACCCCGGGCCTGGCGGAGGCCCTCGCGCGGTGAGCGCCGACCTCCGCACATGGATCGAGGAGCTGCGCTCGTCGGGAGAGCTCGTCGAGGTCGACGCGCTGGTCGATCCCCGCCTCGAGATCACCGAGATCACCGACCGCGTCAGCAAGAACGGCGGGCCGGCACTGCTGTTTCGGAATGTCCGCGGCTCCGATCTGGCCGTGCTCATCAACCAGTTCGGCAGCGCTCGGCGCATGCGCATGGCGCTCCGCACGGACAGCCTCGACGCCATCGGCACACGCATCCAAGACCTTCTCGAGCTTCAGCCACCGCAAGGTGTCGCGGCCAAGGTTCGCGCGCTCGGCACGCTTCGCCAGCTGGCGTCCTTCGCGCCGAAGTACGTCAGCTCAGCGCCCTGTCAGGAGGTGTGGGTCGACCCGCCCGACCTCGCGCTGCTTCCCATCCTGACCTGCTGGCCCGAGGACGGCGGGCCGTACATCACGCTGCCCCTGGTGTTCAGCAAAGACCCCCGCTCGGGGGCCCGCAACTGCGGCATGTACCGCATCCAGGTCGTCGATCCGCGCACCGCGATGATGCACTGGCAAATCCACAAGGACGGAGCGGCCCACCTTCGCGACTCCGCGGGACGGGTCGAGGTCGCCATCGCGCTCGGCACCAGCCCCGCCACGACCTACAGCGCCACGGCCCCTCTTCCCCCCGGGGTCGACGAGATGCTGTTCGCGGGCTTCCTCAACGGGAAGAGCGTGCGCATGGTTACCTGCCGCACGGTCGACGTGGAGGTGCCCGCCGAGAGCGAAGTCGTCATCGAGGGCTACGTCGACGCCACCGACCTTCGTCAAGAGGGTCCGTTCGGCGACCACACCGGCTTCTACACCCCCGCCGACCAGTACCCGACGCTGCACGTCACCGGCATGTCCATGCGTCGCGACCCGATCTACGCGACGACGATCGTCGGAAAGCCCCCGATGGAGGACTTCCATCTCGGAAAAGCCACCGAGCGCATCTTCCTGCCCCTCATCCGCACGACGGTCCCCGACCTGCACGACATGAACCTCCCGCAGGAGGGTATCTTCCACAACTGCGCCATCGTCTCCGTCGATAAGCGCTATCCGGGCCATGCCAAGAAGCTCATGAGCGCGATCTGGGGTCTGGGCTTGCTCTCGCTGACGCGCTGCGTGGTGGTCGTCGATGCGGA
>JAUVQP010000123.1 GCA_030598075.1 Miltoncostaeaceae bacterium
ACGTCATGCGCCCGGGCAACTACGAGATCGTGATGGGCGACACGACGCTGCGCGAGCTGCTCTACGACATCTGCGGAGGCTTCCGGGACGGCGAGGACTTCAAAGCCTGTTGGGTGGGCGGCTCCAGTGTCCCGGTCCTGGGCGCTCAGCAGCTCGACACCCCCCTGGACTACGAGTCGCTCCAACAGGCCGGAAGCTTCCTCGGCTCTGCCGGCTGCATCGTCATGGACACGAGCGGCTGCATCGTTCGAAGCAGTCTGAGGCTGGCGCAGTTCTACCGCCACGAGAGCTGCGGGAAGTGCACCCCCTGCCGCGAGGGCACGATGTGGATGGAGAGGACGCTCCGACGGATCGTCGACGGCGACGGCCGGATGGAGGACATCGAGTTGCTGGAGGCGCTGTTCGGGCGCATCTCCGGTCGCGTGCTCTGCGCGCTGGCCGACGGCGCGGTGGCACCGCTGGAGAGCGCCCTGAGACTCTTTCGCGAGGACTTCGTTCGCGCGATCCGAAACGGCGGCGCTCCGGAGCCCGAGCCCATGATGGAGGCGTCCGTTGGCTGAGTACGCGCCGGTCGACCTCGCCGCCGAGCGCCGGGTCGAGTTCGAGCTCAACGGCCGCGAAGTCATCGCCCCGCCCGGAACCATGCTGGCGGACGCTGCGTTCGCCCATGGCGTCGAGGTGCCGATCTTTTGCTACGAGCACCGACTCGGGAGCCCCATCGGCGCATGCCGCATGTGCCTCGTGCACGTGGAGGGCATGCGCGGCCTTCAGACCGCGTGCAGCACGGCCGTGCAGGAGGACATGGTGGTGCGCACCGAGACGGACGAGGTGCGCGACGCCCAAGACGGTGTGCTCGAGCTGCTGCTGGCCAACCACCCGCTCGACTGCCCCGTCTGCGACAAGGGCGGCGAGTGTCCGCTCCAGGACCTGACCTTCAAGTTCGGCCCGGGCGAGACGCGGTTCGTCGAGAGGAAGCGCCACTTCCCCAAGCCGCTGGACCTATCGAGCCAGATCGCGCTGGACCGCGAGCGCTGCATCACCTGCTTCCGATGCGTGCGATTCAGCCAAGAGGTCGCCGAGGACGGCCACCTGATCATGCGAGAGCGCGGCGCGGAGACCGAGATCGCCACCTTCACCGGCGACGCGTACACGGGGCGCTTCACGGGCAACGTCATCGACCTCTGTCCGGTCGGCGCGCTGACGAGCATCCCGTACCGCTTCGTCGCGCGACCCTGGGACATCAGGAACGCGCCCAGCGTCTGCGGCGAGTGTCCGGTCGGCTGCAATCTCGAGCTCACCGAGCGCGACGGGAACATCGCCCGCGTCACCGGGCGGCCCGAGCCCAACTACGAGGTCGAGGAGGGATGGTTGTGCGACAAGGCCCGCTGGGCCTACCCCGCCGACCGCGCCTCCGACCGCCCGAGCGTCGCCGTCATCAAGGACGGCGATTCCTCCCGAGCCGCGAGCCTGAGCGAGGCCGTCGAGGCGGCGGCCCTGCTGCTCGGGCAGCCCGGGCCCCACGCGATCGTCATCGGTGGCTCGGCGACCGTCGAGGAGGCCTACCTCGCTCAGGAGCTGGCCGCGGGTTCGCTCCCCGGGGCTGCGGTGGCCCGCGTCGGCATTCCCGACAGTCCGACTCTCGGCGCCTTGCGCGCGGCGCCCACCGCCCAACTCGGCGACATCGACGGTGCCGACACCGTCATCGTGATCGGCGGAGATCCGGCGAACCAGCACCCGGTCGTCGAGCTCCGCGTTCGCAAGGCCATCCGCCGCGGCGCCGCCTTCGGCGTGGCCGGGCCGCGCCCGCACGCGCTCACCCGGACCGGACAGGTCGCGATCACGCGCTCCGGGAAGCTGGTCGACGGCGTCCGGGCCATGGTGCCGCTCATCCGGGAAGCGACGCGCGCCATCGTCCTGTGGGATGAAGCCGACCTGGCCGCCGAGACCGACGCCGCGGCCGAGCTGGCGGCGACGCTGGCGCGACACCCGACGGCCGCCCACATCGAGCTTTCGGCCGACGTCAACAGCGCCGGCCTTCGCGCCCTCGGCATTCGTGCGGAGGGGGTCCTCGAGGCGCTCGAGGCGGGCGACGTCGGCACCCTGCTGACCATCCGCACCGACCCCACGGCGGGCGCCGGAGGGCAGCGGTGGGCAAGAGCCATGGGGAGCGCCAAGACCGTCGTGGCCGTCGCGAGCCACGTGGACGAGCTTCCGGCGGCGGCGATCGTGCTGCCGGCGTTCACTCATCGCGAGCAGGAAGGCGTGCTGGTGTCGATGGCCCGTCGCGCACAGCGCCTTCGTCCCGGTGCGGCGGGTCCGGCGGGCGCTGCCCCGGGATGGGAGCTGCTCCTCGCGCTGGCGCACCGCCTGGGCGCGCCGCCACCCGAGCGCACGCCCGCCTCGCTCTTCGCGGCCGCCGCGGCGGCCCGTCCAGGGCTCGCCGGACTCGACTACGACGCGATCGGAACGCTGGGCGCAACCCTGCCCGCGCCGGCGGCACCTACGCTGAGCGGTCCGGCGGCTCCGCGGGCCATGGCGGGCTCTGGACTGCCGCTCGTCGCGACCACCCGCATCTTCGGCGACGCGGTCAGCCACCGCTCCGATGCGCTCGCGGGCGTTCGACAGAGCGCGGAGCTGGGGGTCAGCGAGGCCGAGGCCGAGAGGCTCGGGTTGCGCGACGGCGCCCGGGCGAGGCTGCGCGGGCCCGATGCGGAGTGCGTCCTCGCGGTGCGCATCGATCCCGCGCTGCCGGACGGTGCGGCCTTCGCCACGACGGGCGTTCCCGCAAGCGGGGTCGACCGGCTGCTGCCTGTCGATCGCGGACCCGTGCGAGTAGAGGTCAGCGCCGCGTGAACCCGGGGACGGAACCGTTTCTGATCATCCTGATCAAGGCGATCGTCGTGGTCTTCGTGCTGCTGACGGCATTCGCCTACACCCTCCTGTGGGAGCGAAAGCTCATCGGCCGCGCCCAGGGCCGCTACGGCCCGAACCGGACGGGCCCCGTCGGCTACATGCAGCCGCTCGCCGACGTGATGAAGCTCGTCTTCAAGGAGGACTTCGTTCCGCGCGGCGCCAACCGCCTGCTCTTCCACGTCGCCCCGCTCATCTCGGTGTTCGCGGCCGTGGCGGCCGTCGCGGTGATCCCCTTCGGCACCGTCGTCGACATCGCGGGTCACCAGGTGCAGCTGGTGGGCGCCGACCTCAACATCGGCGTGCTGTTCCTGTTCGCCCTCTCGGGGCTCGGCTTCTACGGGCTGATCCTGGGCGGATGGGCGAGCGGCAACAAGTACAGCCTGCTCGGCTCCGCTCGGACGGCGGCCCAGCTCGTGAGCTACGAGGTCGCCATGGGGCTCTCGGTGCTCGGCGTCGTCATGATCTCGCAGAGCCTGTCGCTGGTCGAGATCGTGGACGCCCAACGCGAGACCGTCTGGTATGTCCTCTACCAGCCGCTTGGATTCCTGATCTTCCTGATCGCGGCGGTGGCGGAGACCAACCGCGCACCGTTCGACCTCCCCGAGGCCGAATCGGAGCTCGTGGCCGGCTACCACACCGAGTACGGCGGCCTGAAGTTCGCCATGTTCTTCCTGGCCGAGTACGTGAACATGCTCATCATCTCGGCGCTCGGCGCGACCCTGTTCCTCGGCGGGTTCGCCGGACCCTTCCTTCCGGGCGTGCTGTGGCTCGCCATCAAGGTCGCGGTACTGCTGTTCCTGTTCATCTGGCTGCGCGCCACGCTCCCGCGGCTTCGGTACGACAGGCTCATGAAGTTCGGCTGGAAGGTGCTCCTCCCCTTGGCCACACTCAACCTGATCGTCACGGCCATCGTCGTCAGCTTGGCGTTCCAGAACTGATGGGGGTGGCACGGTGAGCAGAGCCGACTCCATCGCGGGCTTCAAGGTCACGTTCTCGACCATGCTGCGGAAGCCCGAGACGATCGGCTACCCCGAGCGGAAGACGCCGGTCTTCCCGCGCTTTCGTGGCCGGCATCGGCTGTGGCTGCACGACAACGGCCTCGAGCGGTGCGTCGGCTGCTCGCTGTGTGTCGCGGCGTGTCCGGCAGACTGCATCCGCGTGGTCGCGGAGGAGAACACCCCGGAGCACCGAGTCTCGGCGGGGGAGCGCTTCGCGCGCATCTACGAGATAAACATGCTGCGGTGCATTTTCTGCGGCTACTGCGAGCTCGCGTGCCCCTTCGACGCCATCACGCTCGAGGCGGAGTACGAGATGTCCGAGCGTCACCGCGCGGACGAGATCTACACGAAGGACATGCTGCTCGCACCACATCCCAAGCCGGTGCCGGTTCGTCCCGAAGAACCGTCGTCGGAATGATCGGGATCGCCGCTGCCACCATCCGGATCACACCGTAGGGTCGCGGACGTTGGGCGAACAGATCGTGTTCGGTTTCGCGGCCGCCGGCGCCATCGGTTTCAGCGTGATGGTCATCACCCTGCCCGGTGCGTTCCGCGCCACGGTGTCGCTCATCGGCGCGCTGCTGTCCGTCGCGGTGCTGTTCGTGTTGCTCGCGGCGCCATTCGTCGCGGTCATCCAGGTCATCGTCTACGCCGGCGCCATCGTCGTGATGTTCCTCTTCGTCATCGCGTACATGGGCGAGAGACCGCTGGCGGCGATCGCCGACCCCCTCGCCCGCTACCGGGTCTTCGCCTGGATCGCCATCGTCGTTCTCGCCGCTCAGGCCGTCATCGTGCTGGCGCAGACCGAGCTTTCCATCCGAGCGGAGCCGGCGCCGACCGGCGCCATCGGCAGCCCCGCGGCCCGCGGGAGCTCCCAGATCGATGGCGACAACGTGCCGGTAGAGGCGACGGCGCTGGGGCTGCGCGGGGCCGCC
>JAUVQP010000021.1 GCA_030598075.1 Miltoncostaeaceae bacterium
ACTTTCTCCGAGCGAGCGCGAGCGCGTCGCGCCGTACGTCACCGACGTCGACGGTCCGGTCTTCGCGCTCACGAACCTTCCCGAGGTGGTCAAGGGCGCGCTGTTCGCCCGCTACTCGCGTAGTCCCAAGGGGCTTCGCCGCCTCCTGATCGACGAGTTCCTCGACGCGGAGGGCGTCGTCGCGGAGGGCTCCGGGGCCGGAAAGAAACGCGCCGAGGCGCTCTATGACCGGGTGCTCGCGGAGTACGGCGACGATTCCGTCGCTCAGCTGGGCGGCGCCCACGTGGCGGTGGAGGGCGCGAGCAACGTCTTGACCAAGGTGATCGAGTGGGGCCGGCTCGCCAGCTACCTCGAGCAGTCGACGCGCTACATCCGATTCACGGATCGGCCGGGCGGGCGCTACCGGTATCACCGCCCGGCGACGGTGCTGGAGGATCCCCGCGCCGCGCGCACCTACGTCGAGACGCTCGACCGCACCTTCGAGACCTACAGCCGCCTCATTCCACTCCTCGTAGCGCACATGGACCAGGTGGTCCCGCACGACGAGCACACGTCGCCCCAAGCGCGGGCGCGAGCGATCGGAGCCCGGGCGCTGGACGGGCTGCGCGGCCTCCTTCCGGCCGCGACCACCGCGAACGTGGGAATCTTCGGATCCGGGCAGGCGTACGAGGCCATGCTCGTGCGGATGGCCGCCGACCCGCTCCCGGAGGCGCGCGCCTGCGCTGCCCGGATGCTCGTCGAGCTGCGGAAGGTCATCTCGGCGTTCCTCACGCGCGTGGACCGGCCGGACCGCGGAGGTGCGCGCGGCTCCTATCAGCGCGACACCGCCGAACGCACGGCCCGGCTGGCCGAGGAGCTCCTCGGCTCGCCGCCCCTCGGCCCCCAGCGCGACGGTCCGTCCGTGCGCCTCGTCGACTTCGATCCCGACGGCGAGCAGCGCGTCGTCGCGAGCGCCCTTTGGCCGCGTTCGGAACGCCCCTTTCGAGATGTCCAGCGGGCGGTCCGCCGGATGTCGGCGGACGAGCGCGCGAGCGTTCTTCTGACCTACGCGGGCGAGCGGGACGACCGCCGCCACCGACCCGGGCGCGCGCTGGAGGCGACGACCTACGCATTCGAGATCGTCTGCGACTACGGCGCCTATCGGGACCTGCAACGACACCGACTGCTGAGCCTTCAAGCCCAGCCCCTCACGCCCCACCTCGGCTACGAGCTGCCGCGGGAGGTCGCCGACGCCGGCGGAGCGGACATGTTCTCTGCGGCCCAGTCGTCGTGCGTCGAGCTCTACGAGCTGCTCGCCGAGGGTCATCCGGCGGAGGCCTCCTACGCCGTCACCCTCGCGCACCGCCTTCGCTTCACGATGATCATGAACGCGCGGGAGGCCATGCACGTGGCGGAACTGCGAAGCCAGCCGCAGGGTCATCCCGCATACCGCTGGGTGGCCCGAGAGATCGCGCGCCAGATCGCCGAGGAGGCCGGGCATCCCGGGATCGCGTCGATGATGAGCTTCGTTGACACCAGCGAGCCCGGCGCCGGCCGAATGGCGGCCGAGCGGCGCGCCGAGGCCCGGCGGGCGGTTGGCACCGACGACGGCCCGGCCAACGGCGGAGCCGGTCGCTAACGTGGGCCGCATGGAGCGTCACTCGCCCCCACGACTTGGCGGAATGGCCCTTCGCAACGGTCTGCTCGTCCACGGACCACGCTTCTGGGCAGCGGCGGTGCGCGACGACCGACGCGTCATCGTCGCGTCGGGGCGAAAACCGCGCTTCGCCGTGGGCCCGCTGGCTTCGGTCCCGGTCCTTCGCGGCGTACTTCGCGTCGGGGAGACGCTGGCTGTCCTGCCGGCCGTTCGCAGGGGATTGCCGGAGGCGCGATTCGCGTTGGAGGACGGCCCCTCGAACGTGGCGATCCTCGTGTCGACGCTCATGGCCGCCACCGTGCGCCACCGCTTCCGATTGATCATCGTCCAGGAGGCGACGGCAGCGGTCGTGGGCCTTGTGCCGGCGCTGCTCGTGCTGCGGACCTCTCCGGCGTCCGTCTGGCACGCGGTGGAGCACAAGAGCATCGCCGCCTACGAGGCCGGCGGAGCCGACGAGATCGCCAATGCGCGCGACCATGCCAAGGAGCACCGCCGGTGCGGAAGCAACCTGGTGCTGCCGCTGGTCGTCACCTCGATCGTCGCGAACACCGCCCTTCGGCTCACGGGGCGCCGACGAAGCCTGCGGGTGCGTGCCGCGACGACGGCGCTCAGCGTCGGGGCGGCGGTCGAGATCTTCGCCTTCGCGGTGAAGGTCCCCGAGCATCCCGTCTCGCGCGTGGTGCACGGCGTCGGCCACGTCATCCAGTCGGCGTTCGTCACCCGAGAGCCGGACGACGAGGACCTCGACGTCGGCAGGGCCGCCATGCAGCGCCTCCTCCGCGCGGAGGCCGACGGGGCGTGAGCGTCACGGTCACGATCGTGGTGCCGGATTACCGCCAGCTCGTGCGGACGCGCATCGCCGCTGAGGTCGACGGGCGGCGGGCTCTGACCGGCAACGTGACCCAGCGCGAGAAGGCCCGGGCACATCTCGGGGCGGGCGCGCTCGACGCGCTGCGCGCCACGGGCGCGCCGTAGTGGCCCGCTCGGCGCGGGCGGTGATCGTCGTCCTCGCGCTCGCGGCGGCCGCCTGGAGCCAGACTCCGGCCCTCGCCCACGTCGACGTGCTGCCGGTTCGCGCGCCCGACGGGCAGGCGACCGAGTTCACGATTCGGGTTCCCGCCGAGCGCGCCGTCCCCACAATGGCGGTCTCGGTTCGGTTCCCCAGCGGTATCATGGTCTTCAGCGTTCGTGAGCCACCGCCCGGATGGACGGCCCGGCTCCGGCGGTCCCCCGACGGCCGCCTGACCGGCGTGGTCTTCGACGGCGGACGCATCGGCGCGAACCGATACGAGAGCTTCCAGGTGCTCGGAACGCCGCTCGGCACCGGGACGACGGTGTGGGAGAGCGAGCAGACCTACGCCGACGGCGTCGTCGTCGCGTGGACGGCGGAGCCCGACCCGACAGGAACCCAGTCGGACGAGGCGGAGATCGGGGAGCCCGGGCCCGCGGCGGCCGTCGAGATCGTTCCGCCAAGCGAACTCGTCGTGGCCGCGAGCTCAGATGACGGGGGGTCGGGACCGGCGATCTGGCTCGGCGTCATCGCCATCGGGCTTGCGGCGCTCGCCGCGCTCGCCACGGGGCTGCTGTGGTCCAGCCGCCCACGGGACCTGCCACCCGACCCGGACGCATCGACGTGAGCGGGCGCCGCCGGCTCCCCGCCGAGACCTTCCAGCTCCCCGTCGAGAAGATGCGCGACGGCTACTACTCGGACGCGTACTTCACCTTCACGCGCGAGGTGCTGGAGCGCGACAACCACCGGCCGCAGGTCCTGATGCAGGTCTTTCAACGCGAGCGCTCCGTGCTCGGTGGCATGGACGAAGCCCTGGCGATCCTGCGCCTGTGCTCCGGACGACGCGTGGGAGGGAGCTGGGAGCCGGGGTGGGCTTCCCTGTCCGTGCGCGCACTCTACGACGGAGACGAGATCGCGCCGTGGGAGCCCGTGCTCACCATCGAGGGCGAGTACGACCTGTTCGCGCATCTCGAGACGCTCTACCTGGGGGTGCTGGCGCGACGGACGCTGATCAGCCGCAACGTGCGCGCGGTGGTCGAGGCCGCGCGCGGCAAGCCAATCCTCTACTTCCCGGCCCGCTTCGACCACTGGCAGGTGCAGACCGGGGACGGGTGGGCAGCTCACATCGCGGGTGCCATCGGCGTGTCGACGGACGCGCAGGCCTCGTGGTGGGGGGGAAAGGGCATGGGAACCGTGCCCCACGGCCTCATCGCCGCCTACGGAGGGGACACCGTCCGCGCGGCGGAGCGTTTCGCGGACCGCTTCGCCGACGAGCTCTCGGTCAGCGTGCTGGTCGACTTCGAGAACGACTCGGTCCGGACCGCCATCGAGGTCGCCGACGCGCTCGGGCCGCGGCTGTGGGGCGTGCGGCTCGACACCTCCGACACGATGGTGGACCGCTGCCTCTGGCAGGAGATGGGCCGCTTCCGCCCCACCGGAGTGGTTCCCGAGCTCGTCTGGAGGGTGCGGCGCGCGCTGGACGACGCGGGCCACGGAGACGTGCGCATCGTCGCCTCCGGTGGCTTCGACGCCCATCGGATCCGCGACTTCGAGGAGCGGAGCGTTCCGGTCGACGCATACGGGGTGGGAACCTGGCTTCTGCGTGGCTCGAGCGACTTCACGTCGGACGTGGTTCGTGTGGACGGCCGCCCGTGTGCGAAGGTTGGCCGGGAAGAGCGACCCAACCCGCGTCTGGAGCCCGCGTCGTAAACGAAGGGCCCATTCATCACGTAGGACACGTCGTCCCGAGCCTCGACGAGGCAATCCGGACCTACACCGAGTTGTTCGGTCTCGAGCTCACGCTCCGGGAGGAGCTCCCCGAGCAGCATGTCGAGGCCGCGATGCTCGAGGCCGGCGGGCTTCGCATGGAGCTGATCGCGCCGTGCGGCGGCGAGAGCGGCGTCGCCCGCTTCCTGGAGAGCCGGGGGCCCGGCATGCACCATGTCGCGTTCGCCGTCCCCGATGTGGCGTCGGCGATGGAAACACTCCGCGCGCGGGGGGCCGAGCTCATCGACGATCGACCGCGCCGCGGTCTGGGCGGCCGCGAGGTGGCGTTCCTCCACCCGCGCTCGGCGCACGGCGTGCTGATCGAGTTGATCGCGGCCGGTTGAAGCCGGGGCGGCCGACCGCGACAATCCCGCCGACGCATCAAGCGAGGTCAGGAGAGACGAGTGCCGTCACGACATCTCGAGGTGGGTTTCGAGGGAGGCTCCGTGCTGCGGTTGACGGTGCCGGAGGAACGCCTTGGTGACATCTCGGCGGTGCTCGCCGACGGCTCCGGCTGGAAGACGATCGACGCCGAGGAGGGCGAGTACCGGCTCAACCTGGGCAAGCTCCTCTACACGCGCGTCGAGCCGGGAGAGGTCAGCCAGGTCGGCTTCGGCGGCGGCTAGTGCAACTGGGGCTCGTCGGGCTGGCCAACGCGGGCAAGACCGCGCTGTTCAGCCTCATCACCGGAGATGAGGCGGAGGTCGCACCGTACCCGTACAGCACCGTCGAGCCCGCCCGAGGCGTGGCCGACGTGCCCGACCCTCGGCTCGACGCCATCGCGGACGCCCAGGGCATTCCCCGGCGGGTACGAGCCCAGGTGCAGGTCGTCGACATCGCGGGGCTGGCCGCCGGCGGCCGCGAAAGCCCCGGTCGGGCCGCGCTCGCCCGGTTGCGCGAGATGGACGCCCTCGTCCACGTCGTGCGTCGATTCGCGAACGCGCAGGTGCCGCATCCGCTCGAGCGTATCGATCCCGTCGCGGACGCGGAGGCCGTCGATCTGGAGCTCATGGCAGCGGACCGCGAATTGGCCGAGCGGCGCCTGGAGCGCCTGACGAAGGCCGTGCGGGGGGGCGACGCCGCCGCGCAATCCGAGACGGCGGAACTCAGCGGCGTCGTCGCCGGACTGGACGCGGGCGTCCCGGCCCGAGCGCACGGGAGCGCCGGGGGTCGCAAGACCGCCCTGGAAATGGGACTTCTCACCGCCAAGCCGGTGCTCTACCTGGCCAACGTGGACGAGGCGGGGTCGCCTCCAGAGGGCCTGGTGGCACACGCCGAGGCCCAGGGCGCGCACGCCATGGCACTCGCGGTCGAGGTCGAGCGCGAGCTGGCCGAGCTGGACCCCGAGGAGGCCGCCCAGCTCGCGCAAGAACTCGAGCTGGGCGGCGAGCGAGGCGCCGAGGCGCTGGTCGGGGCCATGTACCGGCTCCGCGACCTGGTCACGTTCTTCACCGGTTCCGGGCCGCCCGAGGCGCGGGCTTGGCCGATCCCCCGAGGCACCAACGCCGCCACGGCGGCGGGTCGCGTTCACACAGACATGGAGCGCGGCTTCATTCGCGCCGAGGTCATCTCGTGGGACGCGCTCGTCGAGAGCGGATCGTTCGCGGCGGCGCGCGAGACGGCCGCCGTGCGACTGGAGGGGAAGGACTACATCGTCCAGGAGGGCGACGTGCTCGAGATCCGCTTCAACGTCAGCGACTAGAGATCGGGGCCGCCGCCCTCGAGGCGTCCCTTTACGGCGGTCTCGAGGGCGTTGACCTGCTGGAGCGCGAGCGCCTCGGGGCTGCCGGCTCCCGGGCTGGGCCCCTTCGGCGGCCCGTGGTGCCAGGCGATGGCGTGGAGCAGCGCCAGTCGCCGATCGTCGCCGGCGCCCACGGCGCGACACGCCTCGTCGACGATCTGGTGGCCGAGCGCGACATGCCCGAGCAGGCGCCCCTCCGCGGTGACCTCGATCGTGGTGCCGAGCCGAAACACCCTCGTGTAGCCGAGGTCATGGACCAGGGCCGCGGCCACCAAGAGGTCGGAGTCGAGGCGCGGATGCCACTGACAGAGCGTCTGACAGAGGCTGGCGACCCCGACGGTGTGCTCCACCAACCCCCCGCGATATGCGTGATGTCCGGACCGCGTGCAGGGTGCCTCACGCCACGCCGCCGCCAGCGCGGCGTCGCCGGTCAGGGCATCCAGCAGCCGCCGAAGCTCGGGGTCGGCAAGCTCGTCGGCGAGGTGCAGCACGAAGCCGAAGAGCTCGTCCGGATCCCGGTGGCTTCGAGGAACGAGCGGCGTGACGTCATCCGGCGCGGGCCGCAGGTGCCGCACCATGATCGACCGGCGCCCGGCGCGCTCACTGACGTGACCGCGCACTCGGATGCGGTCTCCCTCCTCGAACTGCTCGCCGAAGAAGTCGGGCTGGTCGAACACGAGGGCCCGCGCGGAGCCACTCTGGTCTTGCAGGGTGAGGACGAGGAACGGAGCGCCCTGGCGGGTGAGGCGCCGCTCCTTCTCCGCGACGGCGTAGACCCCCTCCACAGCCGACCCCGGCTCGAGGGAGGCCAGAGGGGTCATCGGTCCTGAGCCGGACACAGCAGCGCGAAGTCGCAGGAACGGCAGTGCCAGCCCGGGGTCGGCTCGTCGTCGCCCACAGCGATGCGATCGGCGAGCTCGGCGGCTTCGGCCCGCGCCCCTTCGACCATCGGCGGATCGCACTCGACGGGGCGCGCCTCGCCGTCGAGCACGTAGTGCAGGGCCCCGCCGCGGGCGACCGTGTCGCGCGCCTCGAGTAGGCCCGCGGCGTAGAGGCGAATGGGCAGCGTGTCGAGTCCGTCGGTGCCTCTCGGAGGAGCGCCCGTCTTGTAGTCCACCAGTTGGTACCCGTCCGGATAGCGATCGATGCGGTCGATGCGCCCGCGCACGCGGTGGGGCCCGAGCGTCAGCGTGAAGTCCCACTCGACCGCGACCGGACGCTCGCCGCGCGCGCCCTGGCGCTCGTGGTAGGCCGGGAGCTCCTCGTGTGCGCGGCGAAGCGCCTGGCGTCCCTCGGGGCAACGCGTGACGCCGGTGCGCTCGAGTTCCCGCTCGACCCGCCCGACCAGTTGAGCCCCATCGCGGAACTCGCCGTTGGGGCGATAGTGAGCCTCGAGCGCCGCATGGACCGCTATTCCGATGTCGCGCTCCGGCGCTGGGCGCGGCGGTATGCGATCGACCCTCATGAAGCGGTACTGCAAGGGGCACCGACGGTAGGTGACGATGTCGGTGACCGTCAGGTTTTGACCCGGGCGAGGGGATCGCGGGGCGGGCGGGACGGGCGGCTCGGGCGGCGCGGGGTGGAGCGCCTCGGAGCGAGCGTCGATGAGCAGCGCGGCGGCGGCGAGCGCGTCCTCCCGCAGCCCCGCACCGCGGGGCCCGGAGGCCTCCTCCGCGGCCGCGAGGGCCGCCTGCTCAAAGCGCTCGCGCAGCGCCGCCACCTGGAGGAGCGCGGCCTCGTGTACCGATTCGCCGACGATCTCGACCTCCGTCCCTACCGCCTCCTGGGCCTCCTCGAGGAACGGCGAGGGGCGCTGGGCGACACCCCGGGCGTTCGCCGACCACATGGAGAGCACGAGGTGGTGCCGCGCCCGCGTCATCGCGACGTATGCGAGCCGACGGCTCTCGGCGATGTGGGCGTCGCGCTCGGGCGGAAGGGTCTCGGGCAACAGAGCCTCGGGAACGCCGACGCTCGAGCGGTCCTTGCCGGGCCACGCCGCCTGGACCAGGCCGACGACGAACACGACGTCGAACTCGAGGCCCTTCGCTTGGTGAACGGTCATGACCTGGACGCCGAGCGTGCGGCTCGACGCCGCGTCGCCACCGCGATGCCCAACCCGGGCGAGGTCGGTGCGCCGCTCCGCGAGCCCCGCAGCCTCGAGGTCCGGCTGGCGAGCGACGACCGCTCGGGCGAGCCGCTCGAGGGAGGCCAGCCCGGCCAGGCGCGCCGCGCCCGCCGCGCCGCCCAGCGAGAGGGAGCGCCCGCGGAGCCCGGTGAGGTCGATCGCTCCGCGCAACGCCTCGAGCGCAGTGCCGCGGACGGCCTCGCGCCCGACCGCGTCGAGGAGATCGAGGTAGCGCTCCGCCCCCTCCTCGTGCGCGATCCCGGCGAGCGTCTCGGCCACCGGACCGCCCTCCGCGGCGGCGACGGCCGAGGCCGCGCGCGCCCACGGGATGCCCAGCGAGGGGTCGCCCGCGGCCCGGAGGTGCGCGTGAGCGTCGGCGGGGTCGGTGGCGGCACGCAGCCACGCCACCGCGTCGCGCACCTCGCGGCGCTCGAAGAGGCCCAGCCCGCCGCGTACCTGGTAGGGAAGCCCCTCGGCCTCGAGCGCGCGCACGATGCCGGGGGCCTCCAGCCGTACCGCGCGCATGAGGATGGCCTGCTCCTCGTAAGGAATGCCCTCGTCGGCGAGGCGGCGCACCTCGCGTGCTACGGCAAAAGCCTCGGCTTCGGGGTCGGACGACGACCACACCCGAGGAACGGGGCCGTCGAGGCCGGAGGGCGCTCGAAGCTCCTTGGGGTCGCGCTCGGGAAGCGGCTCGACGACCGCGCCCGCGGCATCGAGGATGCGCTGGTGCGACCGGAAATTGGTGAGCAGGCGCACCTCGGAGCCACCCGGGTAGCGGTCGCGAAAGTCCACGAGGTTCTTGTTCGTAGCGCCGCGAAAGCGGTAGATGCCCTGATCGTCGTCGCCGACCACGACGACGCTCTCCGCATCGTCCGCGACCTCGTACAGCAGTTGAGCCTGGGCGTAGTTGGTGTCCTGGAACTCGTCGACCAGGACATGGCGGGTGCCCTCGCGGACGGCCTGCCGCCGCTCGGGGTGGGAGCGCAGCAGCCCGATGGCCCGCGCCAGCGACGCCCCGAAGTCCTCGGCGCGCGCCTCGTCGAGCCAGCGGTCATGGGCGAGGAAGGCGGCCGCGAACTCGACATCCCGCTCGGCGAAGACACGATCGCGCGGTCGTGCGGCGTTCTGCACGCGGTCGCGGGCCCAGGCCAGAGCGTCGTCCGGGGTGATGAGGTTGTCGCGGAAGCGATCAATACGTCGCAGCAGTCGGTCGACCACCGCGGCCGGATCGGCACGCATGTCGTAGTGGCGCAGGTCGAGCTCACCGATGCGCCCGAGCATCATCAGGGCGCGCTCCTCGTCGCTCGCGATGTCGCGCGCCGGCAGGAGGCCCTCGTCGACACCGTGGACACGGCACAGCTCGCCGGCCCAGGCGTGGAAGGTCATCACCCGAAGCGTCTCGTGGCTGCGCCGAAGAAGACTCTCGGCCCGTCCGCGTAGCTCCGCCGCCGCCTTCTGGGTAAAGGTCAAGGCCAACACCTCGGACGACGCCGCACCGTGTTGCACGAGCCATGCGAGACGGCGGCTGAGCACCGCCGTCTTCCCGGCTCCCGCACCCGCCACGACCACCAGGGGACCCGCTGGGTGAGTGACCGCGGCACGCTGGTCGTCGGTGAGCTCGTCGAGCATGAGGACACGGATCGTAGGGCCGTTTTCGGACGCCGTGGGACCGTCGCGGTCGCCGATGAGGCCGGTAGCCTTCGGGGTTGTGGCCGACGTCAAACCCTTCCGCGCACTCTGCTACGACCCAGCAGTCGCGGGGCCGCTCGGCGACCTGGTCGCACCGCCCTACGACGTCGTCTCCGACGACGAGCGCCGCGAGCTGCTGCGCCGCAGCCCGCACAACGCGTGCCGCCTGATCCTCCCCGAGCTTCCCTACGAGGAAGTCCGCGGGCTCATCGACCGCTGGATCGACTCGGGCGCCCTGACCCGCGCGGACGCACCGCGCATGGTGGCCTGGATCCAGTCCTTCCAGCTGGCGGACGGCACCGAGCGCGAGCGGCGCACGCTCCTCGCGGCGGTGGCGCTCGAGCCGTACGAGAACCGCGTGGTCCGACCGCACGAGCGCACGCACGCCGGCCCCAAGGAGGACCGCCTTCGTCTCACGCGAGAGGTTCGCACGAACCTCTCGCCGATCTTCGGCGTCTACCCCGACCCCGCCGGTGCCGCCTGGTCCGCCGCCGCCGTCGCGGGGCCGCCCGAGAGCGAGCTCACGGACCGCGACGGCACGGTCCACCGGTTCTGGGTCATCGACGATCCCTCCGCGCTCGAGAACGTCAGCGCCGCGTTCGCGCGCGCCTGGATTCTGATCGCCGACGGCCACCATCGCTACGAGACGGCCCTCGCGTACCGGAAGGAGAGGCGCGCCGTGCAGGGCGACGGCCCGGAGCAGCCGTTCGACCGGGTCATGATGGGCCTCACCTCGCTGGACGACCCGGGCCTCGTCGTCCTTCCCACACACCGCCTGCTCTCGCGCTGGCCCGACGCAGTCGAAGGGCTCGTCGAGCAGCCCGTCGGCGATCTGGAGAGCCTTCTGTCCGCGCTCGGGGAGGCGCCAGAGACAGCACCTGCCTTCGGGCTCGTCCGACCCCGGAGCATGAGTCTTCTCACCGGGGCACGAGATGCCGACGCCAGCCCGGCCGAACGCCTCGACGTGGCGGTGCTCGAGCGACGGGTCCTCATCCCGGGCCTCGGCGCTGACCAGGCGCAGCTCGCGCACGACGGGGAGCTCGGCTACACGAAGGACGCTCGGGACGCGGCGGAGCGAGTGGCGTCGGGCGCGGTGGGCGCGGCCGTCATCATGCGGCCCATTCCCAAGCCCGACGTGGCAGCGGTGTCGGACTCCGGCGAGACCATGCCCCAGAAGTCGACCTACTTCTTCCCCAAGCTCCTCACCGGGGTGGCGTTCCACCCGCTTGACGTCTGAGAGGCTGTCTCAGGGCCACGAGCACGCGACTGGAACACAGCGCTCGACGATCCCGGCGCCGTCATCGAGGCCGAGGGCGCGGCTCGATGGACGTTCTCGAGTGCCGCCTGTTGACAGAGCACTAGTATCGAGCGCGGTGGGACCTCTCCGAAACCGCCGCCTCACGGAGGACCGGAGGAGCCGCATCCCGGCGGCCCGGAACCGCGTTCGCGACTTCCCTCCGCTCCGCGTGGGCGACGTTCCCCACGTGGCGCCGACGCCCGTCATCGCCCACGCCAAGGAGCGCCATGGCTCCTGAGCGCCCTCGCTCGTCGCCGGCAGAGCCCGAGCCGCCGCCGCGCGGGGACCCGCTGCCCGACTGGGTCGAGCGCGAGACCGAGGACTGGGATCAGATCGCGCGCCTCACGCCGCGCGTGGGCCGCTTCATGGCACTGTTCGTCCCCTCCTGGCTGGTGCTGCTGCTGCTTCTCGGCCTCACCGGGGGACCGCTCGGACCGCTGTTCGCGCTGGGAACGCTGGGCGCGGCGCTGATCGCGTGGCGCCTGGAGCGCCGCTGGACGGGGCGACGGGAGGGCTCGGCACGAGAGCGCCTCGCGCGACGGCGGGCGAGTCCGATCCGCCCTCTGGCGGCGGCCGCCATCGGAGGCGGCCTGATCCTGTTGGTGATCTACGTCATCTTCGTCCTCGCCAGCGCGGGCTCGTAGCGGCCGCCACCACCAATTCCCGCGCCGCGCGGGCCGGGGGATTGACGGACGCGCCAAGAAGGTTCACCATTTGGATACGGGAAGGTCAGCGCTGGGTCATGTCTCCACGCGACGGCCTCTCGGGCACGTTGAACTCAACCGGGGACGCCAATGTACCCCACCCCACAGTCGGCGAGCGCACACCACAAAGTGGCTCCCGAACTCGGTCGATATCGACCGAGCGTTGGGCGCACAGCGCCGAACGGCGCAGGCAGCGCTGGTATCGACGGTGGGTTGTTTGCATCGCGTCGCCGGGTTCAACACGCCGCGCGCGGATGGTCACACGCCGGCCATCGCGACGGCGCAGCCGCAGGGACACAACGAGCAGGCGCGTCGTGCTCCGGGCGGAGCACACACGCTGCCGCCGGGAGGTGACGCCTCTGGATGCGTCGATATCCGGCGGGCTCAACGGAACGTAGCCGAGGAGCCCGCCACTCCATCACACGCAGGGACGCCTCGGTCGCGCGCCGTGAAGGGGCGGGGGCGAGGCGGCCTCACAAGGGACACCGGAGAGCCGCCACGACGAGAGCGTCGTGGCGGCTCTCCTCGCGTCTTGGTGGCTGCCCCATGATGGCGGCCACAACCGTGAGTGTGCTCCGAACCGTCGCGACGCGCCGCCCGATCCTCCTTGCCGCACTCGGCTTTCGCGACAGGCCGGCGGCGGCTCATGCCGAGACGGCCTCTTCGGCCGGCTGCGCCGGCTGGCCGCGCAGCTGCATCCAGCCCCACCACGAAACCAGGGCCGCCAAGGCGCCGGCGAAGATGCACAGGACCCAGAAGGGCGCGAGAGCACTGCCCGCCGCGGCGGCCAGCGGTCCGACCGCGTACCCAGCGGCGAAGATGATCGTCAGCACGCCCGCCGACAGCCCGTAGGCCCCGACCATGCCGGCGTCGTCGACCGCCTCGGTCACGAGCGGTCCCGCGGGCGCACCGATCAGCGCCATTCCGAAACCGACCACCAGCAGCCAACCCGCCACCCAGTACACGGGGCCGAACCCGATCATCGGTAGCGAGACCCCAAGGAGCACTCCTCCCAGAAGAATCGGCTGTCGCCGTCCGTGCCGGTCCGACCAGCGCCCGGCCAGCGGAACGGTCCCGAAGTAGGACACCAGGACCGCCGCGAAGACGAGGCCCACGGAGAGGGGCAGCAGGTGAAGCCGATCGGTCAGATCGAGCGGTAGCAGCGGCTCGATGAACGCCAGAGCAGCCGCGAGCGTCGCGAGCGCCGCCGCTCCCGCCCGCGCCTTGGGCTGCCGAACCAGGCGCCCCATCGCCTTGAGGAGCGGTGGTGGTAGTGGTGTTCCCGCCTTGCGCGTCTCCGGGACCATCATCACCGGAACCAACATGATCGCGGGCAGCGCGACCGCGGCCAGGAACGCCGTGCGGGTGCCCGCAGCCTGGATGAGAGCGCCGCCGAGAATCGGCCCGAGGAGGCCCACGCCGCCGCCCGCGACCTCGGCGAGGCCGATACGGTAGCCGAGCTGGTCGCGCGGATAGACATCGGAGATGGCCGCTATCCCGGCCGTCCAGACGACGCCGGCGGCGGCCCCTTGGAGCGCCCGCGCGGCGACCAGCACGCCCACACTTGCCGCCAGGGCGAACATGACCGTCGCTCCCATCAGCACGAGCGCGGCCACGATCATCGCCGGACGGCGACCCGTGTGCTCGGTTATCCGGAGCGCCGCGACGGCGGCGAGGAGCTGGGC